>CALAKE010000135.1 GCA_937922775.1 uncultured bacterium
ACCCGCGGCGGCCGCCTGCCCGCGTTGATGGACCATCTCGGCCTTCATCGCCCCCACCTTTTGCCGAGTGGCTCCTGCTGCTGTTTTCGCCAGCGGATGAGGGCGACGCGCTGGCCGGCGACCTGGCCGAGGAGTATCAGCGCCACCACCTGCCGATCTTGGGTCGTGGTGGGGCCTCTCGCTGGTACTGGGGCCAGGTGCTGCGCTCTCTGCTGCCCGGCCTTTCCCGGCCCGCGCGCCGCCGCAACCAAGATCCCGCCTCTGACCCCACGACACCCGGATCTCGCTCCCTTGATCCCGGGCCTGCCGCCGCAATAAACCGGATTCGTGCCCGCAAAGGGGATGGACTCATGAACGATCTGCTGCAGGATGTTCGATTCGCCGGCCGCACCCTCAGACAAAGCCCGACCTTCAGCATCGTCACAGTCCTGACCCTGGCGCTTGCGATCGGCGTCAACTGCGCCATTTTCAGCATCCTGAATCTGATGTTCCTCAGCGACATGGTGCCGATCAGAGAAGGAGAGACGCTGGGCTTCGTCTTCGTCCGGAATCCGGAACGAGGAATCGAGCGCGACGATTTGTCGATACCCGACTTCCTCGACATCCGCGACGGCGTGACGGCCTTCGCGGATATGGCTGCCACGACTACAGGCGTGACCGCCATATTGACCGGGGCTGATGAACCGGCGCGAGTGAGGACGGCGCCATCCACGGCAAACCTCTTCGAGGTGTGGGGCGTCCGGCCGGTTATGGGCCGGCGCTTCCTGGCAGGAGAGGATCAGCCGGGAGCCGAGAGGGTAGCGATACTGAGCCACGCCACCTGGGAGAGGCGCTTCAGTGCCGACCCCGAGGTGATCGGGCAGATGATCAACCTGAATGGCTACCCCACCACGGTTGTCGGCATCATGGGTGAGGAGATGGAGGTCGGTAACCTGGCCGAGATCGAAATCTGGGTGCCGTTGGTACTCGATCGCGAGATCGCGAGCCGCGACGACCGCTCGTATTGGACGGTCGGTATGCTGGCTGATGGCGCCACGCTCGAGCAGGCGAGAGCCGAAGTTGCCGCGGTGATGGCCCGCCTGCGCGAGGAATATCCCGACACCAACGCGGGCTGGCACGAGTACGTCGCTAGCTACAACGAGGGCTTGTCGGGTGCAGAGTTCAACACGATCCTCTCCATGCTGACGATCACGGTGGCGTTCGTGTTGCTGATCGCCTGCTCCAACGTGGCAACGTTGATGATGGCACGGGCCTCGGCGCGGGGCCGCGAGATTGCCGTGCGAGCCGCGCTCGGGGCCGGCAGGCTGCGCATCGTGCGCCAGCTCCTCACCGAAGGGGCCATGCTCTCGCTGGCCGCTGGGCTGCTTGGCCTTCTCGTGATGAAGGGGATGCTCGCGGGACTCGCGTTTCTTGCCCGCAACAATGCCGAGATGGTCGGAGTCATGGGACTTCTCGGCATCGATCGCAATGTTCTTCTGTTCACGCTCTCAGTGTCATTGCTGTCGCCGCTGCTGTTCGCGCTGTTCCCAGCGTTGCGTGCATCGCGGCAGCAGCTCGTCGAGACCCTGAAGGAAGCCGGCGGCCGAACCATCGGGGGACGCGGCGCGATGAAGGGTCGTCGCTTTCTCGTAGCGGGGCAGGTGGCCCTGGCGCTCGGTCTCATGATCGTCGCCGGCCTGCTGATCGAGTCGATGATTGAGATGCGGAGCACCGAGCTCGGCTATGACGAAGACGCCATTCTGACGATGAGAGTGGACCTGCCCGAGGGAGAGTACGCGGAGGAGGCACAGCAGCAGTTCTTCCGTGACGTCATGCGACGAGTGCGGGGACTCTCGATTGTGGAATCGGCGTCGTGGGTGAGCCGCCTTCCCATCGCAGAGAGCAGCGGCTCGGCCTCCTTCGAGATTCTAGGGCGTCCCGCTGAGAATCCGGAGCGGCAACCGTTCGCCGGCATGATCGTTGCCGAGCCCGCCTATTTCGAGGTGATGGAGATGAGCCTGGTGCAGGGACGCGGGTTCTCAGCCGAGGACAACGCCGGCCGTGTGCCCGTGGCGTTGGTGAACCAGGATGCCGTCGACCGCTTCTGGCTCGGGGAGATACCGGTTGGACAGCACATCCGTTTTGGTGATGCGGAGGAAGACGCTGCGTGGGTGGAAATCATCGGGGTGGTCGAGAACCTCGTCTACCCTGAGCCGGATGACCCGTTCTATCCGTTGATCTATCTCCCGTTGGAGCAGGAGCCGCGGCCTGGTCTCGGTCTCGTGTTACGCCCGCGCGGTGACGTCAAGATGGCCGCCTCCCCCGTGCGCGAGCAGATCTGGGCGGTAGATCCCGACCAACCCGTGAGCGACGTGCTGACGATGGGAGAGGTTATCGAACAACGAGTTGCGGTCTTCGATCCGATCTTCGCGATGTTCATGGCCTTCGCGTTCTTCGCGCTGGTCATGGCGGCTGCGGGCATCTACGGGGTGATGGCCTTCGCAGTGAGCGAGAGGACGCGGGAGTTCGGCATACGGATGGCGTTAGGGGCGGAGAGCCGGAGTGTGCGGACGATGGTCATGCGCAGCTCGATCTTGCTCGTTGGCAGCGGCGCCGTCGCCGGGCTGATCTTGGGCATCATGTTGGGACGCGTGCTTGCGAGCGGCATTGACGGAGTCGGGGGCATGAACCCGGCGAGCTACGGATTGGTCACTGCGGTTCTCATTGCGGCCGCTGCCCTTTCCGCGTACATTCCGGCTCGTCGGGCCACCAGAGTCGATCCGTTGATCGCGCTGAGGACGGAGTAGGGCCGTGGGGAATAACAAATATCTCGGAGAGTTCGAGATCGTAGTTCTGGCCACTCTGGTGCGCCTCGGTGAGGACGCCTACGGAATGACGATACGGCGCCAGATCGAGGAGAGATCCGGGCGCTCCGTGTCGATCGGCTCCATCTATGCCACCCTGCGTCGTCTCGAGGCAAAAGGATACGTCTCCACCGTTTTGGGTGAGCCAACGCGAGAACGCGGCGGCCGCGCCAAGCGCTACTTTCGGCTCGAGGCTGCCGGGGCCGAGGCGCTGATCCGCTCCCGCGAGCTGTTTCTGTCGATGCTCGAGGACTTGCCGGAGCGGCTCGTCTGACAATTCGCATGGTTGTCGGTCAGTCGGGGGTGATCGCCTTGACGGACAGTTCGCTCGCGGTAGGAGCTGTTCCCCGTCGGGTCAACGGCACGCCGCTCGCTCAAGCGTCCGCTGCGGCGACCACCCCCGACCTCCCGGGCGTCCGAGCTCGAGCGAGGGCTGCGATAACCATTCACTCGCACCCCACAGCCGAGCGACCATTGGCTACAGGCGGGCATCCTGCCGGCGCAGTGACCCCGTCCAGGCGAGTATTGCCTCGTCGCTGGTCAGCAGCAGAGCTCGCCCACGAGCCGCCGTCGCGACGATGATTCGATCGGCGGGGTCACGCAAGACGTCAGTAAATGTTGCTGCCGTGATCGCGATTTCTCCCGTGACCGGAATCTCGATCAGTCCATTTTCAAGCAGCTCGGCCCGCCAGGCCTCCACCGGCTGGTCGAGCCTGATGCGGCCTCTGTGCCGCAACGTGCTGACCTCCCAGAAGCTGATGGCAGAGACACCCAGCGAGTCAGCCGCCAGGGCTCGATCCGCCGCGTTCGTGGCCTTTCTTCCCATGCGTTGGTCGCCCATCGCCAGCCAAATGAGTGCGTTGGTGTCGAGCATCGTCACCGATCCGCCTCCCACTCCTCATCGAGCGGCGATATCACGTCGCCAGTGATGGCCATGGAGTCCTTCATCAACCCGAGCAGGGTCTCTGGCTTGCTCCGGTAGGGAACGAGCCGGCTCACGGGATGTCCGTTCTTCGTGATGATGATCGGTTCCCCTGTCTCTGCAACCTCGTCCATCAGCTTCAGACACCTGGCCTTGAATTCCGACGCCTTGATCCTTCTCATCTCGTGCCCCTCCAACCTTGACTGACCATGGTCATGACCATGGTAGTTAAGCCTGGCAGCCCTGGGCAAGAGGGAGTTGATCTTGGATGACGATGGACGGTGTGGCATCACCCAGATGAGACGGCCACGCTGCCGGCATTTCTGGCTCCAGGTACCAGGGCGGCGGCAGACGCAGGGGGGCCACGCTCAGCCAGAAAGACCTCAGGGAGATCACCATGGCGATTGTTTGATCTCGGACGCGGGGAGGTGCGGGGTGGTCGCCGCAGTGGACGCTTGAGCGAGCGGTGATTTGTTCACGCAGTGGGCGACGTCACCTACCGCGAGTCAACTGTCCGTCAAGGTGATCACCCCGCGCCGACCGACAACCGAGCGTCGACCATGCATGCCAAGGTGATCACCCCCGCGACTCCGTCTCGAATGTGTCGCCCTCCGCTACCTCCTCTGCCAACGCGGCACGGAGCCACCCTGGATGTAAGGCACTCCCGCCTCTTCAAGCTGCCGCCCAAGGGCCGGGATATCCGTCTCGATCAACGCCGTTAGATCGGGCAGTATCGCCTCGAACTCCGTGGCCGCGATGTCGTAGCTCTCGTGATGAGTGGCCGTGGGTGCGGCCGAGGCCGACCACGTGCCACCGACCACGGTCTGCACGCGCGACATGAGCCCGGGCATCGCCGCCTCCTGGCGGCGTCGCTTGGTGGGGTCGCCATTGATTGCCTCGCGCAGGTCCATCAGGCGTAGCTCAAGGGTGCGGATCTGTTCCCGCATCGCTGGATTGACGCCCGGGTAGCGCTCGACCGCGACCTTCATGAGCTCGAGCCGCTCGGCCGCAGCGGCGGCTGCAGAGTTCGCGCCCATGACGGCTTGTTGCAGCTCACCCACCTGCTTCTGGAAGGCGAGAATGGCATCGCGATGACCGAGCGGAAGCGTCGGCGTGCCGAGCGCGATGACCTGGAAAGAAACCGGCTCGGCCAGCATCTCGAGCACCCCATCGACGCGGCGGGACATCTCGACTGTGTAGGTGCCCGGTACGGCCATCGGGCCGAAGCCGTCGCCGCGTGTATTCACCGGAGTGAATCCCGGGTAGCGCAGATCCCACGTGCTGCGGTGGATCCCCTTCGAGGTCGAGCCATTCAGCTGGCGAACAACGCCGCCGCTCTCGTCACGCACCGTCAGCACGACGGCAGGATCTTCTTCACGATCTTCGGCCTTGAGCTCTTCCCAGGTCGGGTAGAAAACGTCCTCTCCCTCCTTGGCGAGCTCCTTCTCGGCTTCACGCCTCCTCTCCCGCCGCGTCTGCAGCGAGTCCTTCAAGTAGTAGGTGAACGTGGCGCCGAAGGGAGGGTTGTCCGCGGTGTAGAAGCTGGCGCCCTGGAAGGCTTTGCCGTCGAGCGCCATCGGGGCTGCCTGGATGTAGGCGAGGGCGTTCTTGATGGGGAAGATATTAGCCTCGGACTCGATCAGTTGCTCGTTCAGAGTCCGCAGCGGGCTGTAGTCGTCGAGGACCCAGAAACCACGACCGAACGTCGCCAGCACCACGTCGTCCTCGGCGGCCTGGATCTTCACATCCCGGACTGCGACCGTCGGCAGGCCGGCAACTTCGAGCCAATTCTCGCCGCCGTCCAGCGTGACGTGCAGGCCGAACTCGGTGCCCAGAAACAGGATGTCTGGATTCTCGTCGTCCTGCGCCAGCGAATAGGCCGAGCCGCGTTCGGGCAGATCACCGGCGATTGACGCCCACGTGCGGCCCCGGTCGGTGCTCTTCATTACATACGGCGTGAAGTCGCCACTCTTGTGATTGTTGAACGCCGCGTAGACGGTGTCGGCATCGTGGCGCGAGGCGATCACGTTGTAGACGTAGGTCATGTCGGGGACGCCGGGGAACTCCTCCTCGCGCCGCCAGTTCTGCCCGCCGTCCTCGCTGATCTGGATGAGCCCGTCGTCGGTGCCGACGTAGAGCAGGCCCTCGACGAGGGGCGACTCATCGAGCGCCACGATGGTGCCGTAGAGCGATGTCGAGGTGTTCTTCCGCACGGAGTCGACGCCCCACACCCGACCCATGATCTCGAGACGGTTGCGATCCATGTCGTGGGTCAGGTCGGGGCTCACCGCTTCCCACGTGTTGCCACGATCGTCGCTGCGGAACAAGATCTGCGCGCCGTAGTACAGACGCGTGTGCAGGTGAGGGCTGATCAGGAGGGCGGCGTCCCAGTTCCAACGCAGCGGCGGGCCGTCGGCCGCCTCGCGCGGCTTGATGTCGAAATTCGTCTGCGTGCGACGGTCGTAACGGATCAGCCCGCCATACTGCCACTGCGAGTAGATGATGTTCGGATCTTCCGGATCGATGGCGGGGCCGAAGCCGTCGCCGAAGACCGTCGTGAACCAGTCGGAGTTGCGGATGCCGTGGACGTTGTTCGTCTGTGAGGGCCCGCAATGCGTGGCGTTGTCCTGGGTGCCGCCGCAGACTGTATAGAACGGCCCGTCGTTGCCGACCGCCACCTTGTAATACTGCGACAGCGGCAGGTTGGGAAAGTAACGGTAGGTAACGCCGCGATCAAAAGTCTCGTAGAGACCACCATCGTTGCCGTTGATCAGGTGCTCAGGATCGTCCGGGTCGATCCAAAGGGCGTGGTTGTCGACATGCTTGTTGTCCTCGCCCAGCGGCGTGAAGGTGGCGCCTCCGTCCTCCGAGACCATCATGTACGTATCGAGGGCGTAGATGCGGTCGAGCTTGTGTGGGTCGGCGACGATCTCCTGGTAGTACTGCGGGCTGCCGGTCACGTAGTCGCCTACGCGACTCCAGTTCTCGCCCCGATTCGTGGAGCGGTAAAAGCCGCGCCGCTCGGACGCTTCGACCACCGCGTAGAGCACGTCGGGGTCCACAGGTGAGATCGCCAGGCCGATGCGACCCCTGTCGCCGCCCGGCAAACCCTTGTTGATCTCACGCCATGTCTCGCCGCCATCGGTAGTCTTCCACAGGCCCGACTCGGGGCCGCCGTCGAGCAGGGTCCACTGGCGCCGCCGGCGCTGGTAGGAGGATGCGTACAGCACCTCGGAATCGCGCGGGTCGAGAACCAGGTCGCTGACGCCGGTGTTCTCGCTGATCTCGAGGACGTTCTCCCAGGTCTCGCCGCCGTCCATGGTCTTGAACACACCTCGGTCGCCACCGGGCGACCACAGGGGGCCCTGCGCAGCCACGAAGACGGTGTCGGAGTTGATGGGGTCGATCAGAATGCGCGCGATATGCTGGGAATCGTCCAGTCCGACCTTCTTGAAGCTGAGACCGCCGTCGATCGACTTGTAGAGGCCGTCGCCATAGCCGACGCTGCGCTGGCTGTTGTTTTCTCCCGTACCGACCCAGACGGTGAATCGGTTGTTCGGATCCACCGCCACCGTGCCGATCGAATAGGAACCGTAGCTGTCGAAGATCGGCGACCACGTGGTGCCGGCGTTTTCGGTCTTCCAGACACCGCCGGACGCCGCCGCGATGTACCAGGTGCTGCGGTCTTCAGGGTCGACTGCGATCTCGACGATGCGTCCCGACATAAACGCCGGCCCGATCTCGCGCAAGCGCAGGCCGGAGATCGTCGACGAGGTGAGTGCGGAATCGTCTTCCGCCGCCTGCCCCTCCGTCTCCTGATCCTGTGCGTTTGCGATTCCCGTGGCTCCGAATGACCCGCCAACCACCAGGCTGGCCAGCGAAAACAGCAGGAGCGCCCACAGCAAAGTACGTCTCATCTCGACCTCCATGAGGAAAACTGTGTCAGTGAAGAAAAGGACGGACGAATTCTCTCGATTCACTACCACGGGGCAGGGCAGTTGTCGAATGAGCCTGCGTGCCAGATCGACTCGGCCTCAAATTAGTTGCGCCACGATGAAACCCGAGCATCGCTTCGACCGTATTTCTTTTACTATGTGGCGAAAATCACAGGCTACCCCGACGAACCTCCACCGCGACGAAACCTGTGCCCGGCCTCCGCGGCTTGCCGAGTGGCTTCTCGGCCGTTTCTCGCCATCGAAGGAAAGGGACTTCGTCACCGGCGATTTGGCCGAGGAGTTCCAGGAGATTCGACTGCCGCGTCTCGGCCGGCTGGGCGCCCGGCGCTGGTATCGAAGCCAAGTGGCCCGCAGCCTTCTGCACCGACTGACGAGCCGTCGAGCGGCTGCAGACCCCCACCTCCGACCTCCACACGATGAAAAGAAAACGCCCCGCATCAGCCGAAATCGAGAGGGCCTGATGAGCACATTCTTCCAAGACGTTCGCTATGGAATTCGCACGCTGGTGCAGAGCCCGACCTTCAGCGTGCTCACGGTTCTCACCCTGGCCCTGGCGATCGGCGTGAATACGGCGATCTTCAGCATGATCAACGTGTTGCTGCTACGGCCCCTCCCGATCACTGACACCGACACCGTAGCGTTCATCTACTCGACGAATCCGCAGCGCAGCGTCGAGCGCGCCTATGTTTCTGAGGCCGACTTTCTCGATTTCCGGCGCGAGCTTAGCTCATTCTCCGGACTGGCGGGCGTCAACCGCGGCACCACGCTGGTAATGACCGGCCACGAGGAACCGGTCCGTATCAATGCCTGGGAGGCCACCGCGAACACCTTCGATCTCTGGGGCGTCGAGCCGGTCATGGGCCGCACATTTCAGGCCGGCGAAGACCAGGTCGGTGCGGAGCGAGTTGCCCTGCTGAGCTATGGCACTTGGGAGCGACGATTCGGATCGGACCCCGAGATCCTCGGCCGGACTCTCAGGCTCGATGGCTACGAAACGACGATCATCGGCTTACTTCCACCCGAGATGGAGTTCGGCAGCCTGGCCGAGGCGGAGCTCTGGCTGCCACTGCGCATCGATTCTGCCGAGGCGGAACGCGATGGCCGCTATGTATGGACCTCTGGGCGATTAGCGCCCGGCGTGACCCTCGAGCAGGCGCGAGAAGAGGTTTCGGCGATGAGCACGCGCCTCGCCGAAGAGTACCCAGCCACCAACACGGGCTGGATCTATCAGGGCAACTCGATGAAGCAGGCTTTGGCCACCGACCAGGTCTGGACAATCTTCTACCTGCTCGGCCTGACCGTGACCTTCGTCATGCTGATCGCCTGCTCGAATGTCGCCACGATGATGCTGGCGCGAGCCTCATCTCGGACGAAAGAGATCGCCGTTCGGGCGGCCCTCGGCGCGGGGCGAGTGCGTATCTTGCGACAGTTTCTGACAGAAAGCCTGATGCTGTCGGCATGTGCGGGCGTGCTTGGCCTCATCGTTGCCCGGGCGTCACTTGCCGGGTTGGTGTGGATGGTGGGCGAAAACAGTGGCACCAACTTCTTCGAAATGCTCGTCATCGACCGCAACGTCTTGGCCTTCACTCTCGCAGTCTCTGCCCTGGCACCACTTCTGTTCGGCTTCCTCCCCGCTCTGCGAGCGGCAAGAACCGACCTGAGCGAAACGCTCAAGGACAGCACGCGGGGCTCGAGTGGCGCGTCGGGCTTGCGAGGTCGTCGCTTCCTCGTCGCCACTCAGGTAGCGCTGGCGCTGTCGCTCATGGTTGTTGCCGGCTTGCTGATCGATGACATGATCGAGAATCGCACCATGGAGCTCGGTTTCGAGCCCAGTGGTGTCCTGACCATGAGGATCGACCTCGCCGAGGGAAAGTACCCCGAAGAGCGCCAGTGGAACGTTTTCTTCGACGATGTCCTGCGGCGAGCGAAAGGCGTGCCCGCGGTCGAGCGAGCCGCGTGGCTGGCCCGCCGACCGCTGATTGAAGGAACGCCGCGCCGGGAGCTCCTCATCGAGGGGCAGCCCGTGCCCCCCGAGGAACAACCGAACTGGACGGACGTCGTCGTGGTCAGCCCCGGGTACTTCGATGTCATGCAGTTTCCCTTGCTGCAGGGGCGTGACCTGGCCGAATCTGACATTGCCGACGGGGTACCGGTCGCGGTCGTGAACCGTGAGTTTGCCGAGCGTTTCTGGCCTGAACAAGAGCCACTGAGTCGGCGCGTGCGCCTCGGTGGGATTGATTCCGAGGAGCCATGGCTCGAAGTCGTGGGAGTGGTTGGCAATCTTGCCACCGGAGATCCTGACAATCCCGCTGTGCCGATTGCCTATCTGCCCCTCGAGCAGAACCCTCGGCAAGGAATGTCACTCGTGACGCGCACACGGGGCGAGCCTCTGGATGCGGTCGCGGCTTTGCGTCAACAGATCTCGGAAGTCGACCCCGACCAGCCGGTCGGTGATGTGCGCACGGTGGAACAGGTACTTCTGGACGGCATGGCGGTATATGACACCCTGATCACCATCTTCGTATCCTTCGCCGCCTTTGCCCTGGTCATGGCCTCAACGGGAATCTATGGCGTCATCTCCTTCTCTGTTGCCCAACGCACCCAAGAAATCGGCATCCGTATGGCTCTGGGTGCAGAGAGCTCCGATGTTCTTCACTTGATCGTACGCCAGTCGTTGTGGCTCATCGGCATCGGCGCCGCAGTGGGCACGATAGGGGCATTGGCCCTGGGCCGCGCCCTCGCCAGCGCGGTGGTTGGTTTGAACGCCACCGATCCTGTCGCTCTCGGGGGCGTGGTGATCGTGCTCGGTCTGGCGGCGCTGATCGCCACCCTTATTCCCGCCCGTCGAGCAGTTCGCATCGACCCGGTAACCGCCCTGCGATCGGAGTGAGCCATGGGTAAGCGCGAGTATCTCGGAGAGTTCGAACTGGTGGTTCTGCTTACTCTGCTTCATCTCGGGGACGAGGCCTACGGCATGACGATCCGCCTCGAGATCGAAGAGCGAACGGAGCGCCCCGTCTCGATCGGCGCGGTCTACACCACCCTGCGGCGATTGGAGCGGAAAGGCCTGGTCGCTTCGGAGCTCGGCGAACCCTCACCCTCGAGGGGAGGCCGTGCGAAGAAGTTCTTCAGTCTTGAGCCGGCCGGCGTCGAAGCGCTGGAGCGCTCGCGCGCCATGTTCGCCCGGCTCTGGGCGGGAGTGCCCGCCCCGCTGGGTCCGCGGGCGGACTGACGGCTGGGTCCGCGGGCGGGCTGAAGGCGGGCCCGCGTTCGCTCCAACGCCGCGGGGCGAGGACCTATCGACCCGACGGCCCCTGCGTGATTTGCCCGTTGGTCACCACCAGGTCGCACTCGTAGGCGCCGCTCGTCCAGGGTGAAGGGGGGGGCGGACCGGGCTGGCCGTCTGCGCCAAGCGACGTCAGGGTGTACGCATCGGGTCCCGCTTCGTAGATCCAAGCGTTCCCCCACCCGTCGGCTGGAGGGACGAGGGCCAGATAGCCGCCGCGCTCGAGCCCAACGAGCTCCCGCGGAAAGGTCCCTGTGTCCACCTGCATGAGAGATAGCGCCTGACCGATCGCCCGCATGTCTGTGATCGAGCGTGCCTGCCGCGAGTGGTCCGTTGGGGCCGCTGCCCCCAGTCCCTCTGCTCCCGATAGATCTCTGCCCTGCTGCAAACGGCTCATGACGAGCCAGGCCGCCAGGCCGACGATAAGGAGGCCGATAACGAGGACGACTAGTGAGGCGCCGCGCTCAGATAGGGCGCCGCGCTCACGGTGATGAGTTTCCATGCTCCGCATCCTACGCCTCAGAAGTCGTGCTCGTACACCCGATTGCGTTGGGTTCGCCGATGTGGCGAGCCTGCGATTGTTCTTGCAGCAGGTATTCCCAGAGTTCGACAATGAGGCATTGCATAAAGAACCCGATAGCTTCTGAGCTAAGAGATCATGGTCCAACGTCCCGGTGTGCGAACCCATTTGTGCAATGCTCCTTCTATCGGGCCTGGTGGCAGGCTCCCGTTGCCGCTCCTCGCTGCGGGACTGTTCCTGCTACTGACCCTTTCCACGGGGATTGCCGGCGCTGACAGCGTCTACCTGAAGAACGGTCGCGTCATTCACACCGCCTCGGCAAGGATCGAAGGCAATCATGTCTTGTTCCTACAGCACGGGTCCGAGCAGTCCATTCCTCTCTCTCTCGTCGATCGAATCGAGGAAGACGATCGCAGGGGACCGGGTGCGACCAGCGGCACGGGAGCAAGCGGAGCCGCAGGTGAGGCTGCCGGGACGTCGAGAGAGGACGGCGGTGCGCCTAGCAATGCCCAGTCCGGTGCAGTCCCAGGCGGTGATGTCGAGGGCCTGACGTCCGGGTTGGAGTCTCTCTCCGCGCTCGCGAATCTCAAGGACCAGCTCGGTGGTATGGCGAGCGCGCAGGCAGGGGCAGAGAACCCGGCACAGGCGATGGGTCAGCTGCAGTCGATCGGTGCCGACGGACTCCTGCCGCTGGCAGACCAGCTCGGAGCACTGGGAAACCTCGGGGCGCTCGCAGGGATGGGGGGCGAGGGAACCGATCTCGGCAAGCTCGGCGAAATCGTCCCGCTCATTCGCCGTCTCGGCGAGATCTTGGCGGCTCCTAATCCGTCGCCCGAGGACACGCTTTCGGTTGTCCAACAGCTGCTCGGTGGCCTCGGCGAGATGGGCGTCACCCCAGAAATGATCCAGGCTGAGGCACAACGCCTGGGAATTCCCCTGGACGGCATTCAGGCGCCGCGGCGCTAAACGACCCGGGGTTATCCCTGTAATTGCGGCCTCCCTATTGCCCCATGGTGGTTTCATCGCTACCATGCCGCCTCATTTTCCAACTGGCTTTGCTCCGCTCGGTGTCGCCGG
>CALAKE010000136.1 GCA_937922775.1 uncultured bacterium
TGGCGCTGGGAATCGGCGCCACCGCTGCCATCTTCAGCGTCGTCCAAGGTGTGGTGCTACGACCATTTCCCTACGACGAGCCGGAGAGAATTGTCGTCCTGTGGGGGAGCAACCCGACCGAGGGCTGGCAGAAGTCGAGGATCACGGCCGCCGACTACTTCGATTGGGAGGTCCTCAACTCCACGTTCGAGGCGACGGCCATCTTTCAAAGCGCTGCCGCGAACCTGACCGGCAACGGTGATCCGGAGCAGTTGCTCGGCGCCAGGGTCTCGGCGAGCTACTTCGACGTCCTGGGTGTGCAGCCGATTCTCGGGCGCGCCTTCTTGCCGGCAGAGAACTTGCCGGATGCCGACCCAGTAGCAATTCTCGGGTATGGCCTCTGGCGCAGCCGATTCGGTGCCGACCCCGACATCATTGGGCGAGATATCTACCTGGATGACCTGACCTTTCGGGTGGTCGGCGTGATGCCTGACGGTCTGTACCCGACCTTCGCTACCACGAGCGCGTCCCTGCCGTTGCGTCCCGACCTGAACGAGATCTGGATGCCGATGGTCTACCGGGAGGAGCGTACCGGCAATCGTCGCAGCCATGTCTACGCAGCGCTCGGTCGCCTGCGGCAGGGCAACAGCATCGATCAGGCCCAGGCCGATATGGATACGATCGCCGCGCAGCTCGAGCAGGAATACCCGGAGAGCAACCAGGACGATCGCGTCATCGTGGCCAGCTTCCACGATGAGGCGGTCGGCGACGTGCGGCCGGCGCTCCTGATGTTGCTGGGAGCGGTTGCTCTCGTGTTGCTGGTTGCCTGCGCCAATGTCGCCGGCCTGCTCCTGGCGCGGTCGTCGGCCAGGACACGTGAGGTGGCGATTAGGCGGGCGCTCGGGGCGAGCCGCGGTCGCCTCGTGCGGCAGCTTCTCACAGAGAGCGTTTCCCTTGCCGTCCTTGGCGGATTGCTCGGTATCGCGGTGGCACACTGGGGCGTCCGGCTCGTGACCGCCATGGCGCCTGGAAGTGTTCCTCGGCTCGGCGAGATCGGCCTGGACACAGGGGTGCTGGCATTCACTGTCCTGATCTCCGTGCTCACGGGTCTGGTGTTCGGCCTTGCTCCTTCGATGCACACGGGCCAGGGCGACATGCGGGGTAGCCTGCAGGACGGGCGGGCCACTCCAGCCGGAGCGTCCCGTCAGGGCCTGCGTTCGGTGCTGGTAGTTGCCGAAGTGGCACTGGCTGTCATCCTCGTGGTTGGTGCCGGTCTCCTGTTCAAGAGCTTCTGGAAGATCCAGAACGTCGATCCAGGATTCGACGAAAGCAACACGCTACAAATGATGTTGGTGTTGCCCTATAACCCGTATCCGGGCCGCCAGCCGGTCGTGGATTTCTACGACGAGCTCGAAGGGCGGTTGCGATCCCTGCCGGGTGTGACGTCGGTCGCCTCCGCCTATGATGGTCCGCTCGGGGCCACGTGGCTCGACTCGTTCACAGTCGTTGGCCAACCGCCGCCGGAAGACGGGCAGGCTCTGTCGGCCTGGATGCGGATCATCTCACCCGGATACTTCCGCACAGTGGGGATCTCGCTGCTCCGGGGCCAAGCCTTCGACCGCAGCGAGCGTCACGATGGGCAGGGTGTCGCGGTGGTCAACGAGAGCTTCGTGCGCACGTTCTTGTCAGCTGATGTCAGCGATCCGATCGGACAGCGCCTCAGCTACCCGACGCCGAACCGGATCTTCCCCGGCGAAGCGCCCGAGGAATGGGAGATCGTCGGCGTGGTCTCCGACGTGCGCTTCCTCGGCCCCGACAAGGATCCCGAGCCTGCCTTCTACGTTCCTTTCTCCCAGTTCCCCTCTTGGGAGATGCGCCTCCTCATGCGGACGGAGAGCGATCCCCTCTCTCTGACGGCCGCGGTGCAGGAGCAGGTGTGGGCGGTCGATCCGCTCCAGCCGGTGTGGGATATCACCACCCTCGAGCAAGTCCTCTCGACCTCCGTGGCCGATCGACGCCTCAACCTGCTGTTGATGGGCATCTTCGGAGCAACGGCGCTCGCTTTGGCCACCGTCGGCATCTACGGGCTCCTGGCATTCTCGGTGGCGCAGCGCACCCACGAGATGGGGATTCGCATCGCCCTCGGCGCCCGCCGCGAGAATGTGCTCAGGCTGGTGGTCGGACAGGGGATGACACTCGTTGCCGTTGGCCTCGTTGCCGGCCTTTTCGGCGCCTTCGCGCTCACGCGCGTGATGGCCAGTCTGCTGTTCGAGGTTTCAGCCACCGATCCTGTCGTCTTTGCGGCCGTCGCGCTGACATTGGCGGTCGTGGCCCTTCTCGCCTGCGTCCTCCCGGCGCGACGCGCGACCCGCGTGGATCCATTGGTGGCATTGCGGGCGGAGTAGTCGGGTCGCCGCCTATCGAGAGGGTGTCGCCCCGGCACCTATGCTCAGCCTCTTCACTTGTGTCGGCGCGATCCATAGAATCTCGACACCATGAAAGCGGAGCGGCGCTACGACATCGATTGGGTGCGCGTTATCGGCATGCTGCTGGTGTTCGTATTCCATTGCATGCGGTTTTTCGACGACGAGGAGTGGCACGTCAAGAACGACGAGCTGGCGATCTGGGCCACGGCTTTCGTTCAGGTCACGTGGCGCTTCATGATGCCGCTGTTCTTCGTGGTCTCCGCCTTCGCCTCCTACTATTCGCTCAGGTCGCGATCGGTCGGCCAGTACCTGACCTCACGCGTCAAACGACTCCTGGTGCCGTTCCTGTTCGGCACCTTCGTTGTGTTGATCCCGATCCAGGTGTGGATGGAGCGGGTCAGCCACGGCCAATACGAAGGCTCATTCTGGGGCTGGTATCCGCAATACTTCGACGGCTGGTACGCCTTTGGCGGCAACTTCGCCTGGATGGGCCTGCATCTCTGGTATCTCGAGATGCTGTTCGTCTTCGCGCTCCTGACGCTGCCGATCTTCCTGCTCTTGAGCAAGGAATCGATGGCCCCGTTCAACGCCATGGTGGCGGGTATCCTTGCACGGCCCTACGTCATCTTCCTCATCGCCGTGCCGCTCACCCTGATAGAGCTCTGGGTCCGCCGATACCCCGAGAGTATCGGCGTGAGCGCCTTTGGAGGCTGGCCGGTCTTCTCCCACCTGGTGGTCTTCGTGTCGGGCTACATGCTCATCCTCGATCCCCGTTATCGCGGCGCCATCGAGAAGAGCCGCTGGGCGGCCCTCGTGCTCGCCATCTCGACCACGGCGGTGCTTCTGCCGGGCAGCGTCACCGGCCGGTCGTTCGATATTCCCCTCGAGATCTACTACTCGCTCAACGCCTTCACCTGCTGGTTCTGGATCTTCG
>CALAKE010000137.1 GCA_937922775.1 uncultured bacterium
CATGGACTGCCTGGATTGCCACAATCGTCCCTCGCATGTTTTCAATTCCCCTGTTGAGTCAGTGAACCAGAACCTTTTGCTGGGCAACCTCGATCCCAGCATGCCCGAGATCAAGCTGCTCGCCGTGGAGTTGCTCGCTGCCGAGTACGAGACGAAAGAGGAAGCGGCGCTCGCGATCACCAGAGGCCTCCGCGAGGCGTACTCGAGCAACCACCCCGAGTACTATGCCGACAACCAGCGGCAGGTCGACGAGGCCGCCGCCCTGATCAAGCGCATCTACTCCGAGAACATGTTTCCAGAAATGAAGGTGCGCTGGAGAGCCTATCCGGACGATATCGGCCACCGGAATGATCCAGGTTGCTTCCGCTGCCATGCGGGCAATCAGCAGAGCTCGGATGGACGTGTGATCAGCACGGACTGCAATAGTTGCCACACGATTCTGAGTCAGGGGATTCGAGGGCAAGAGGCGCTGGCGACTACCGCCGGTTCCTCCTTCATACATCCCCTCGATGGCGAGGTCATTGACTATCCGATCCTCTGCCACGAGTGCCACGACGGAGCCCTGGGCCTGACGTTCTGAGGCCTGCTAGGACACCCGGCGTGGATGTGGCACAGTAGCGAGGTGATTTTTAAAATTCGCGTGCGGCAGTTAGCAGGCTAGGTGGGTGGGTGCCTGCGAAATCGTACGAGCATCTGGGCGAGTCCGAGCCAGCGAGGGCATGAGGATGCGCTGGGCCCGGGACGAACAGGAGAGGAGGGCGACCTTGTCAGCCACGGCGCGACGCAATCTGTCGTTTCTGCCGGCGGCCCTCGTGGGGGGATTGATCCTGATCTTCGGCTTCGTGCCTGAGGCAGCAACTCAGCAGGCTGACGATTTCATGGGATCCGATCTCTGCCAGGAGTGCCATCCGGACGAGTGGGAAACATTCACCGCGGGGGTTCACTACTCGCTGGAGCTGGAGGGGGCCGAATTCGCTGGTTGCGAGACCTGCCACGGCGCGGGCTTGGATCATGTGGATCTTGCAGGCGCCGGGGAAGATGGTGCGCTCGACGCGATCATCACCTTCAGCAGAGAGTCGGCAAAGGAGAAGACGGCCCAGTGCCTGACGTGCCACGCCGAGATGGAGACGCAGCAGCACTATGGCATCGGCGATCACATGAACGTGGGTGTTGCCTGTTCCGATTGCCACAGCGCACATGAGGATCTCAGGATCCACGCCTCGCTGCAGCAGTCCGAGCCCGGTCTGTGCTTCCAGTGCCACGGTGAGACACGCGGTCAGTTCGTGCTGCCCAACTCCCACCCGGTGTACGAGAACAAAGGGTTCATGGTCTGCTCCGATTGCCACAACCCCCACGGCACCACGAACCGGACGCAGCTCTGGCAGTCGGGGAACGACACGTGCGCGGAGTGCCACGCCGAGAAGAAGGGGCCATGGGTCTTCCCGCATGTGCCGGTTGAGACTGATGGCTGCACCGTGTGCCATCAGCCGCATGGTTCTACAAACAACTTCATGCTCAACTACGCCGAGACGTGGCTCAATTGCCTGCAATGCCACACGGCGATCCCGAGCTTTCACCAGATGCCGGCGCGCCAGGAGTGCACCTCCTGCCACGCCCAGATTCACGGGTCCAATCTGGATCCGAACTTCCTGAGGTAAAGGGTCATGGTGAAGCCAGGAATGAAGAGGACGACGCGCAAGTCGCCAGGGCTCTCCGGACGGATTGCCTACGGTTCGCAGCTCGTACAGGTCGCGGGTCTACTGGCCTTCCTTCTCGTACTGAGCTTGCCGGGTGGGGCCTGGGCTCAGGCCACCGCCGAAGGTAGCAAAGTGACGATCTCGGACGACAAGGCCGAGAAGTCTCCTGCAGCCGCCGAGAGGAAGAAAGCGGACGAGGAGAAGAGCAAGAGCAACAAGGGCAAAGACGACAAGGGCAAAGACGACAAGGGCGAGAAGCTCGAGCCAGAGGGAGAAGAAGCCGGGTCGAAGGAACAGATCACCGGCTACCCCGCCGAGGTCAAACCACCGGGAGTGGTGTACGGGACCACACAGGTCACGGGGCAGTTCATGGTGGCATTTCGCGGCGTGTCGGTGGGCGGCAGTCAGGATCTCTACGCCAAGGACATCGATCTCGATGACGGTTTGAGGATTCTGGGAACGAACATCGTTCTCACGCCCGCGGATCGGACTGCGGATAGCTGGTACGACCGGGCTCGTCTGATCATCGATGGTGTCGGTGGTGACCCCTACGAGACCGTTGCCTTCAACCTCTCAAAGACAGGTTTGTACAAGGTCGATCTTCGCACTCGCAAGGTCGACTATTTCATGTACGACGATTTCAGCCGCCATGGCTGGGAAGAAGAGCGTCGCATGACAGATGCCAGCCTGTCGGTTACGCCGCTCGAGGGCCTAGAGGTCTCCGTGGATTTCGGGCGCTGGAGCAAGTACGGCAGCCGACAGACGACGAGCAATATTTCGAACAACAACTTCGCCTTCGCTGAAAACCTTGATCAAGAGGTGAGCAACCTCGCCGCTGGTGTGAGGTATTCCACCCCGAATACCGGCACGACCCTTTTCTTCACGCAGGAGTTCAACAAGTACAAGTTCAACGTCCCGGC
>CALAKE010000138.1 GCA_937922775.1 uncultured bacterium
CGAGATCGATGCCATCGTTCTGGAGCACTCGAGGGACGCCGATATTTTGCTATACGACGCTCAGTACACACCGGCTGACTATGAACGCCATCGCGGCTGGGGGCACAGCACCTGGCTGGAGGCAACAAGGCTGGCTCGAGAGGCCGGCGTTGGACGCCTCCTCCTCTTCCACCACAGCCCGTTCCGGGACGATGTTTCGCTGAGTGAAATCGTCCGCGAGGCACAGGAGCAGTTCGAGAACACCCATGCCGCTCGGGAGGGCTCGGTATTCTCCTTCTAGCAAACCAGGGTGAGATTGCAGCGGGCTCGATTACGCCGACAGGGATGCAAATGCCCGGCCCCGCCTCGCGGACAGATCAGCGCACCCGGTAGGTCGGGTTGCTGTGTCTCCACATGCGAACCACCTCACCGTCGGCGTCGAGCTCGAAGACCACCTCCTCGCCCAACCCATCATCGCCTCGAATGCGTCGGAAGATATTGTCGCCGACGTGCTTCAACCGAGTCAGTGAGCCTGTCGGGTTGGAGCTCGGCAACGACAGGACCGCCAAGCCACCCTTCCAGGGGAGCACGTAGGACTCGCCTCCGAGGGGTCGCTCGTAGCGACCAACGAACTTCTCGAGGGCCGGATCGAGAGCCTTGCCTTCTCCTGGCGACTCCAGTGCCGCGGCAATCGCGGGGGCGATCGCGTCGAAGGCGCCATTCGCATACATGCCCGTGCTGGTGCCCTGCCCGTTGGTCATGAAGATGACCGCAATCTTGTCCTTCGGAGACATCGACAGCTGCGTCCGGTAGCCGGGGCAGCTTCCCCCGTGTCCGACAAAGGTCTTGTCATCGCGACGAGATACGTTGAACCCGAGGCCCCAGGTAGTCTCCCAATCGGGGTCAACCCAATGCACTCGCTGCATCTCCTTCAGCGTGTTCGACGAAAGCACCTCATTTCCGCCCTCCCCTAGTAGACGAAACTGCCAGGCAGCGAAACGAGCCAAATCTTCGACCGTCGAGGTAAAGCCCGCTGCCGGTGCGATGCCACGCACGAGGTAGTCGGGAACGACCTTGCGACTGCCGTCGCGCAGCTTGCTCGTGTAACCGGTCGCCAGACGCGCGCCTCTCTCGCTGTCCGGGATCTCAGGGTTTGTCGACTCCAGCAGAAGCGGGGCAAGAATGTGCTGCCGGACATATTCGTCATAGGGCTGGCCGGACACCTCGGCGACGATCTCTCCGGCCAGGGTCAAACCGAGGTTCGAATACTGGAAATACTCAGCGGCAGGATAGAGGGTCTTCTGATTTTCCAGCCCCTCCACCACCTGTTCGTGCGTCGGAAATGCGTATTCGGGACCTGTCCAGTACGGGTGGTCCGACTCGCGCGGCAGGCCGGAGGAATGCGTGAGTATTCGGCGCACGCTGATCGCGGGGCCTTCAGGGAAGGTGTTCTCGATATCGAACCAAGGCAGGATTTCGCCCACTGAATCGTCGAGATCGAGCTTTCCCTGGTCACGCAGCTGCATCACCGAGATGCTCGTGAACAGCTTCGAGATCGAGCAGATGCTGTAGATCGTATCCGGCGTTGCCGGTCTCTCGCTCTCGATATCCGCGAACCCGAATCCCTGACTCCAAATCAAATCCTGGTCAACCACGATGCCCATCGAGACCCCAGGCAGGTCTTCGTATGCGACCTGCGCCTCCATCCAGATTTCAAGCAGGTTCAGGACCGACTGAACTCTAGGATCCTCGGCTAGCGATTGAGCCCTGACCCCCATGGGGACGAGCAGGAGCACAACGATCAAGCAAGCAATCTTCCTCTTCACAGTTCACCTCCGAGTAGCGGGACGGATCAGCGAGGTGCGGATGCAAGCCATCGTGCAACGGAGCGGCGCACGAAACAACCGATCGAAGAGGCCAGCTATGGAAAGGAGAGAACTCCTATCGCGCAGGAATATCTTCGAATTCGTAGACCTCTGTGACGGTCATCATTCCCGTCTCGAAGTCCACCGTCTGCTCGCGTTGCACGGGAAGGCCCGTCGACTCATCGAACCAGAGCGTCGCCTCGCCTGCCGGCTGGCCTGAGACGATGAGCCCGAAGGTGACGGGAAGCGCAGACCCATCATTGATAGATTCGATTTCACCCAGCCTGAAATCAGTGACCTCGACCCAGTCGCGGACGCCACCTGTCGCCCGGTCAGGAGGGTCTCCCGCTGTGAGCAGGGCGAAGTTGTGCAGCAGCCCCATCCGGGTCATGCCAATGATGATCGCTTCGTTGAGGGCCCAAGGAGCCGCATCCTCGAAGCTACCCAGCTGTGCATCCCCATATAGCAGAACAGTTCCATCCGAAATCAGGAATGCGTCAACTGGCTTGCCACCGAAGCTCCCGTTGATCTCGATGCGGGCGATGTTTCCCTGCCGCAATGCGACAGCACCACTCAGGCTGCTTTCGAATGCGCCTTCCGAGGTGGTCTGAGCGCGAACGACCCATGCCGTCCCCCGCAGGAGCTTTTCCTCGAGACCATAGAAAAGCTCTTCGGCCTGGCTGTTTCCCTCCTGCGCGAAAG
>CALAKE010000139.1 GCA_937922775.1 uncultured bacterium
TTCCCTACATGAGCCCGGAGCAGATCCGTGGCGAGCCGCTCGACCAGCGCACCGATATCTGGGCCTTCGGTTGCATCATGTTCGAGGCTCTCTCCGGCCGACGAGCTTTCGCCGGCGACACTGGCCCCGATACCGTCAGCGCCATCCTGACGCTGGAGCCTCGCTGGGATCGCGATACCCGGTCGGTTACCGTTCCGATCCGTTCCCTCGTTCAGCGATGCCTCGAGAAGGATGCTAACCGACGCTTCCGTGATGTCGGCCAGGCGCGTCTGGAAATTGAGAGTGCGCTCCGTGGGGGAAGCGGGATCCGACTACCCCGTTCTGGCAGAGTCACAGGCTTACGCATCACAGGGGCTCGGAGACGCGGTTGGATCTGGGCGGCGGTCGTACTCTTTGCTGCTGCTGGGCTCTTCGTGGGGATTGAACGCCAGGGGTGGCTCTCGCAAGTGGGCGACAATGTCACATGGGTGCCACGCCTCGAAAATCCCGTTCAGGTCACGAGCGCCACCGGCGTGGAGGAGTATCCGAGCTGGTCCGCCGATGGGCGGACTATCGCCTATCAATCCAATCAAGATGGCAACTGGGACATCTGGGTGGTGCAGCCGGGCAGTCGCCAGGCGCTCAATCGCACGGCTGACCACCCAGGCAACGACCTGTATCCAAGCTGGTCCCCCGACGGCCTGGAAATCGCCTTCTGGTCAGATCGTGATGACGGCGGGTATTTCGTCATGCCCGCACTCGCTGGAGCTCCGCGGAAGGTAGTCTCGGTCGATTCAGTGGAATGGGCTGCGGATGTGCGTTATCTCCCGTTCAGCCCCCCTCGGTGGTCGGCTGACGGGAAATACATGATGTATGTAGCGGGTGAGCTGACAGGCAGCCATGCCGAAGTCGTCGACCTCGAGTCCGGTGAATCGGTCGCTCTCGAGCTGCCCGGCAAGGTGCCGGGGTTCGATCCATCGTGGTCTCCGGATGAGCAGCTCGTCGCGTACGTTGCCGGTTGGATGCGCGAGTTCGAGACCTCACAGATTCGGGTCATGCGCCTGTCCGATGGAGAGAGTGGTGCTCTCACGACCGACGACCTGCACCATCTGAGCCCGACCTGGGCACGGAACGGAGTTCTCTCCTACGTCGTCAACCGCGGCTACAGCGCTGATCTCTGGCAACAGGCGATCGACGAGGACTTGGATGCCGAGGGACCACCGCACAGGCTGACCACAGGCGTTGGAATGCGGCAGGCAGTATTCTCTCCCGACGGCAGCAAGCTTGCCTACTCAAAAGGTCGACGGATCGCCAACCTCTGGCGCGTGCCTGTGCTAGAAGATCGTCCGGCCACTTGGGATGATGCGGAGCAATTGACCTTCGACCAGGCCTGGGTCGAGTTCGTGGATGCGTCGCCTGATGGCGAGCTGCTGGCCGTGAGCTCGGATCGAGCGGGGAACAAGGACCTGTGGGTTTTGCCGGCTACAGGAGGCGAGCTGCAGCAGCTGACTAACGACGAGCGACCAGAGTGGGCCCCGCAGTGGTCTCCTGATGGGACCGAGATCGCCTTCTATGCCTACCGCGATGACCAGCGCGCGATCTGGATCATGCCTTCCGATGGGGGGCCCGCACAGCGGTTGGAGGTGGTCGGCCTGGGGGACAGCTTCATTCCCGCCTGGTCGCCGGATGGTAGCGAACTGGCATTCCGCGCCATGAACGAGGACCTCAACAATGACATCTATCGCGTCGATCGAGAGGGTGGGAAAGCGATTCGGTTGACGTCCGATCCAGCCGTGGATTCCTTTGCTACCTGGTCCCCGGACGGGCGATGGATCACCTTCGTGTCGCTAGGCCGCGATGGGGGTCGCATCTTGGGGTTGCCTGCGGGGGGAGGCCCCCCGGAGCTGCTTACCGGCGCCGGAGTAGGCTTTCATGCTTGGGCCCCCGAAGGAGATTCTCTCTACGCCTTGGGCGTCGAGGATCTCGCAGGAAACATATGGGAGATTAGCTTAACCGAGGGCCAGACTCGTCCCGTCACGGATCTCAGCGGACGCGACGGCGCTCCCGGGAGTGAAGCGCTCACGACCGACGGCGCATACCTCTATTTCACCTGGGAAGAAGACCTGGGCGACATCTGGGTGATGGATGTGGTTCGGGAAGATCAGCGCTGATCGTGCGGACCGGGGGTCCCAAGAATGGAAGCCCAAAGCCCGGCCTCGTCCATCTCTTCATCTTGCAGTGTCCCAGGGTGTCAGCGGGCGACTACCTCCCCTCATCCGGTGGTTGTGTGGTGATCCTCGGAAACCCCTGCAGCAGGGTGTTGAGCTCAGCGAGCGTCGTGCTGATGATCTCCTCGAGCTCGGCGATCCGCTCCTGGGTCTCTTGGTCGAGCTCCTCGAGCACCAGCGCCTGTCCCTCGGTGGGCGGATTCTGCGTGCCGCCGATGTTGCGGTTCAGATTTGATAGCTCCTCTGTCAGTCGCGGGTACTGGCGATAGCCCATGCGGGGCGGTGGTCGCTGCAGCTTGTTGTCGAGGTCGGCGAGCTGTTGCTGGGCCGTGCCCACCTGCTCGGCGATCTGTTCGACATTCTCGATTGTCGACTCGTCCAGGCGACCGGAGAGGTTCGTGAGCTGACCGTTGAGATCGAATACGGTGTCGATCAACTCGTTGACCTTCGAGGTGAGCTCGCGCACCCGCATGAGCGCGTCGAACTGTTCCTGGTACTCGACCATCGTGGTATCGACATCGGGGTCGCCACGGACCTCGAAGGTGGTCGACAGCTCGCGACCGTTGTATTCGAGCGTCGCCGTGTAGGTCCCGGGCATGGCATGCGGGCCGCCGCCTCCGAAGAAGAAGAATCCACCGCCGCCCTGCCGGCTCTTCAATGGACGCGGGCCCTCCCATCGCATGTCCCAGATCACGCGGTTCACGCCGGAGGTGAGGTTGCGGGGTTCGAGGGTGCGCACCAGATTGCCCTCGGCGTCGGTGATGCGGATCGACGCGCTGGGAGCCCCTGGCAGGGGCGCGGCAGGTGCGGCCGGCGGGGAGAAGAATGAGAACCCTCCCGCTGAGGGTCGCGGCCGGGCGGAGCCGGCGGGAGGGCCGCTGGCGATGAAGAAGTTGATGTAGGCACCATCCGTGGGGTTTTCACCGGCCCAGAACAGATCGCCAGTGAAGCTATCGGCCATCCACATCTCCCAGCGTGTCGCCCTGCGAGGGTTGAACAGGTAGAAATCCTCGTCGAGCGCTGCTGCAAGGCTCTGGATCGGCCCAAGGTCGTCGAGAATCCAGGCGCCACGGCCGTGCGTGCCGATGACCAGGTCGTTGTCACGCGGATGGATCTTGATGTCGCGCACCGAGACGCGCGGCAGGTTCAGCCGGATGTCGTGCCAGGTCTCGCCACCGTCCCACGAGGCGTAGACTCCCCGCTCCATCCCAGCGTACAGAACGTCGGGGTTCTTCGGGTCCTCCCGCACGACCTTCACGTAGTCGTCCTGCGGTAGGCCACCGGAGATATCCACGCAGTTCGAGCCGTAGTCATCGCAGCGGTAGGCGTGTGGAGTGAAGTCGTCGAGCCGGTGGTTGTCGACGGCGATGTAGGCGCGGCCGTCGACGTGGGTCGATGCGTCGATCTTGCCGATCCACGTCTCGGCAGGCAAACCGGGGATGTTGTCCTTGACATTGGCCCAGGCAGAGCCGCCGTCGCGGGTGATTTGCACGTTGCCATCGTCAGTGCCTACCCAAATCACGCCCGCCTCGGTCGGTGATTCAGCCACTGTCAGGATCGTGCAGTGGAACTCGGCGGCGGTGTTGTCGAAGTAGACCTCACCGCCGGAGTCGAGCAGTTTGTCGGGATCGTTCGTTGTCAAATCCGGGCTGATGACATCCCACGACTGGCCCTCATCGTCACTCTTGAACAGCACGTTGCCGCCCCAGTAGGTGACGTTCGGGTCATGCGGCGAGATATGGATCGGCGCGTCCCAGTTGAAGCGGTACTTGGCCTGGTACATCCCCTGGCCCTGCGAGCCCATCATGCGCGGATAGGGCTCGATGCTGCGCACTTGTCCGGAGGCCGTGTCGGTGATGTAGAAGTAGCCGCCCTGGGAGTTGCTGTAGATCAAGTTGGGCTTGCCGGGAACCGGCACCGCGTAGAAGCCGTCGCCGAAGCTGATCATGAACCAATCGTCCGTGCGGATGTAGCCGCCCTTCGACCGGGAGGGACCGCACCAGTTGCCGTTGTCCTGCAGGCCACCACAAACGAAATATGGATCCTGATCGTCGACGAAGATCTGGTAAAACTGCGAGAAGGTGATGTTGAAGAACACCTGAAAGGTGTCGCCGCCGTCGAACGATACCTGAAAGCCGCCATCGGACCCCGACAGCAGCCAGTCGCTGTCCTCCGGGTCGATCCAAAACGACTGGTGGTCGCTGTGGACGGTGTTGCCGATGCGCTGAAAAGTCTTGCCACCGTCACGTGAGCGCGACAGCCCGCCCGAGAGGGTGTAGAGGGTGTCCTCGTCACTCGGATCGACGTACACATCGGAGTAATAGAAGGGCCTGAAGTTGATGTCACGGTTGGCGCTGACCATCGTCCAGGTCTCGCCGTAGTCATCAGAGCGGAACAGCGTGCCTGCCGTCGGAAACTCGGTGATCAAGTACACGACGTTGGGGCTCGACTGGGCCACGCTGAGGCCGATGCGCGCCATCGGTTCTTCGGGGGTCGTGGTGATCTTCTTCCATGTCTCGCCGGCGTCACGCGACACATACACAGCCGTCTCCCTGCCGCCGTCATCGAAACGCCACGGTTTCCGCTGGAACGTCCACATGCCCGCGTAGACATTGCGCGGGTTCGACAGATCGAGATCGAGGTCGGAGCAGCCCGTGCCCTCATCGATGTAGAGCACCTTTCGCCAGGTCTGCCCGGCGTCGGTGGTCTTGAACACCCCGCGTTCTTCGTTGGGGCCCCACTCATGACCCATCGCGCACACGAGGGCGGTGTCTGGATCACGCGGATCGACGGCGATCCTACGGATGCGTTCGGTGTCGCGCAGGCCGAGATAGGTCCAGCTCGTGCCACCGTCGGTGGAGCGCCACACGCCGAGGCCATAGCTGACCGAGTTGCGTGGGTCAGCCTCTCCGGAGCCGAGCCAGACGACGTTGTGGTCGGATGGCGCCAGCGCTAGCGCGCCCACCGAATAGGCCTCCTCGTCCTGCCACTGGGGCGTGAACGTGGTGCCACCGTTGGTCGTCTTCCACACGCCTCCGTCAGCGCCGCCGACCCAGAACGTCTTGGGGTCGCCGGGTACGCCGAGCACGGCCGACATGCGCCCGCCCATATTGGCCGGGCCGATCTCGCGCCAGCGCAGGTTGGCGAGCGCCGCGGCGGGCTCCGCGGCGTAGTCGGTCGCCGTCTGCGCTATCTCCAGATCCGCGGCTTCGTCTTGCTGAGCAACGGCAGGGGCCATGGTGGACCCGGCCAAGCCAGTGACGAGGGTAAAAACCAAAATGCTCAGCAAGTAACGCCGACCAATGAAGACAGAACACCAATAGAAAGCACGGGGAGCGTGCATGGACATCGCCTCCATGATGAGTGCCCAGGGCAAGGGCTGGTGGAAAGGGCAAGCGCAAAGAGCTGCGGTTATCTTGCTTGGTGTAGGCAGCTATTTCCAGCTGGCGTGGGTCTCTTGAATACACAATTGACGATCCAGAGTCACATGCGCACATCCCATGAGGGGGCGACCAGACACTCGGCCTCAGAGAGAGTTGGCTCATCCTCGAGCGCCGAACGGGGTAGGATGGCCGGATACTGGGTCTCCGGCTCCCCGCCTGTGCTCGGATGAAACGAACCGCCATCGCGTTCGCCCTACTCCTGATCTCATTCGCTGGCTTGGCGAGTGCCCAGGAGAGTGTTTCCTCGGGCGCCGGTTCTCGAAGCGCTCACGGGGTCGTGCGACCGACACGGGTGACTGAGGCCCCGCAGATCGATGGTCTCCTTGCTGAACCGCTCTGGGACGAAATCGAACCCATCACCGAATTCACCCAATGGGAGCCCATCAATGGAGCCCCTCCCACCGAGCGCACCGAGGTGCGCATCGGCTACGACGACGACTACTTGTACGTCGGCGTGCGGGCCTTCGATAGTGAGCCCGACAAGCTGATCGTGCGCTCCTATGAGCGCGACCGCGGGATCGACGAGGACGATTCGATCTTCCTCACCATCGACTCACTCAACAACAACCGTACCGCGGTCGGCTTCGGCACCAACCTGTTGGGTGCCAAGTCCGATATGGAGCTCTCTGAGGACCGCTCGCTCAATATGGCGTACGACACCATCTGGTACACGAAGAGCGTCATCGACGAGCTCGGCTACACCATGGAGTTCGCCATCCCGTTCTTCTCCCTGCGCTTTCAGCCCGCCGAGGTCGTCGAGATGGGCCTCAATATCGAGCGCTACATCCGGCGCAAGAACGAGCTCGCGATCTGGCCGCCGATGAGCCTCGACTTCAACTACTTCAGCGTGAGCCAGTTCGCCAGCATGGAGGGCCTCGAGGGGATCCAGCGTGGCGTCGACCTGGAGATCA
>CALAKE010000140.1 GCA_937922775.1 uncultured bacterium
AGCGGGTGACGCCTCCATGATCGGCGAGATGGGGGCGATGGCCGCGGCCAATATCGACCTCAAGGTGCAGGATCCCGAGCGCTACGCTGAGAAGATGGATACGTCGGCGAAGAAGTTCCGCGGGCTCGCTCAGGTGGTCACCCTCGAAGAGGCCCAGAAGATGATGGATATCTCGTGGCCCATCACGGCCATGACCTGCGCCTGTCGCCGCCAGACGCGGGCCCTTCAGGACGAGGATAACTTCACCTGCATGGGCATGGGCCCGGGCATGTACAAGTGGGAGCGCTGGCCCCAGATCTACCGCGGCGGAGTGCAGTACCTCACGCCCGACGAGGGCAAGGGCTTCCTCGCCAAGCTGAACAAGATGGGGCTCGTGCACATCGCCGAGACCCACGGCGCCCCCTATACCGGCGGAATCTGCAATTGCGAGATGCCCCTGTGCAGCCAGCTCCGGGCCAGACTGGAGCACGGGTCTGACTTTGTGGTCTCCAAGGGGCATTACGTCGCCGAGATCGATCAGGACCTCTGCACGGGATGCAAGCAGTGCACGACTCGCTGCCACTTCGAATCGCTGCGGGTGCATTCGGGGACGCGCAAAGTGACGGTGGACCAGTTCAAGTGCTTTGGCTGTGGAAACTGCCGTCCCGCGTGTCAAGAAGATGCGATCTATCTGGTCGAGCGGACGGAGAGACCCGCCGTAGCCAACATGTGGTGAACAGGAGGGGTGTGATGCCCGCAACGAGGACGCTTCCAAGTATCGAGGTGGACCAAGCCAAGTGCCTGAGCCCGATGAATTGCGGCAAATGCCTTCACGTCTGCCCCGATGTGGTATTGATATCGGTCCCGAAATACAATGAGAAGTTCCGCGAGTGCTCCAACGACGACTTCACGATCAGCGTGCACAACCGGCCCGCTTGCACCGGGTGCATGAAGTGCGTCGAGGTGTGCCCCGTCGACTGCATCAAGATCGAGTACGAACAGGCCGTGGCCACCGCTTAGCGCGAGCGAACCGCACACCATAGCGGTGCCCGCGCATTGTCGGAGCAGAGGAGAGTCTCGATGGCGATAGGACAACCGGAAAAACCCTGGAAAAACCGCACACCGAGGCCGGATCCGGATCGGCTTCTGAGCTTGACCCCCGAAAACATCGGTTCCGTGGAAGCGACCGGGCCGGGCGAGGAGTACGCCTTCGACGCCGACCGCGCCATGATCGACGAGGTGGCGCCGAAGAACAACTTCGCCGAGCTCATCGAAGAGCTGAAAGGCAAGGAGCCCGAGGCCGCGGCGGCGCTCTTTTCCGCGTTCGGGACCGAGCTCATGGAAAAAGTCGTAGAGACGGCCGAGGCCCATAAAGACCGAGCCTGGGAGATGATCGAAATCTGTGCGAAACAGACCGGCATCTCGTTTCCGCACCTGTTGCAAGCCCCGGCGGAGCTCTTCAGCCTGTGCTCGAGACCCGTGGACAAGTGGGCGATGGTGGAGAGCCATACCACCAAGATGCGCGTCCAGCAGTACACCTGCAGCTATCTCAAGGCACAGCAGGACGCGGGCCTCAGCACCGAGGGGCTGCCCTGCCGGGCCTTGTGCCTCGCCGCCTTCGGCTACGCCGCCAAGATGCGCAACATGCCGGTGACCGTGGAGCTCACGAAGCAACTGACGGCCGATCAGGTCTGCGAGTTCACGTTCACCCCCCAACAGGGGTAAGCGACGCGCAGAGAGCTAGGAGGCTGTCCGAGAATAGAGAATCTACTGCGAAAGCGGTAGAAGCGGCCCAAACTTGCGCAAATTCTCGTTAAATAGCTGGCTATTCGCCTCGAACTTACGCAAATTTCGCCTCGCTTCCCCATTTTCTCGCGACGATCTCTATTCTCGGACAGCCTCCTAGACGGGGCGTGGGAGGGCGCGGACCCCTCCCGCGCCTCATTTGTTTGGTGAGCACGGAACCGGCTTCCGGCGGGAATGGCAACCAGAAGCCTCTGAGGCAAGTGTTTGCGCAAAGTGGGTCGCATTCCAGTGCTTCCAGATGTCGATTCTGAGAATACGTCCATAAGGCATTGTTTTATCTGTATTCATCTGTGACATCTGTGGCTATTCATGAATGATCATTGCGTGAAGCACATCCACGATGTCGGTCGACCGACGGGAATCGCCACGGACACACGATGATATTCGAGATGCACTGTCACACCCGTCATGGGTCGGCTTGCAGCTACATGACTCCGGAGCAGTTGGTGGCGCAAGCGGTCAAGGTGGGGCTCGACGGGGTGTGCATCACCGAGCATGACACGCCCTGGGATCGGCACGCCACCGAGCGGCTTTCCGAACACTTCGGGATCCTGGTGATCGGCGGCATGGAGGTCAGCACCGAGTACGGCGAGGTGCTCGTTTGGGGGTTGCACGAGCCCATCTTCGACATGCAGGACATCCACGACTTGCGCCGCCGTGTGGACCGTGCGGGCGGGGTGATGGTGGCGGCGCACCCGTTTCGGGGCGCCCAGTCCCTGGTTCGCTGGGATCCCGACGCCGGGATAGTGCCGAAGCTCGACCAGGCGGTGCGCCTACCGATCTTCAAAATCGTCGACGGCATGGAGGTGTTCAACGGCATGGCCCCCGATTGGGAGCTCGATCTCTCGAGCGCGGTATGCGACCGCCTGCCCATCATGGGCACGGGGGGCAGCGACGCCCACAACGTGGATTGCGTGGGGGATTGCGTCACCGTGTTGGAAAACCGCGTGGCGACGGAGGAAGACTTTTACGAGGAGATCAAGGCCGGGAGGTACGGGGCCGAACACCGCTTGATCGGTCGCCGCTACCCGGCGAACGGAGCCAAAGGACCCCCTGCAAAGAGGTGACGCCGTGCACGATAATCACGAACCCACATGTGCGCTCTGCCGCAAGTTCGCGCTCCCGTTCGATGAGCAGAGCCCCCTCGTCGACTGGGGTTACTGCCGGAAAGAGCTGGCCGGGCGCGAGCCGACTCCGGAACAGCTCGAGGAGATCGAGGAGCAAGTCCGAAAGGGCGACTATCGCTTCCTGAGCGAGGGCAAGGTGCCGCTCTACGAGGCCTTGGGCGAAGGGTGCGACGACTTCGAGGATACGGGGCATCACTAGCACTCGTGAGAGCGTGAGCTCGAAGAGCGCTGCGGGGTCAAAGACAACCCCCGCAGCCGGCCTGTGACCGGCCGAAAGATGCAGAGGAACTTCCCCACCTACGCGCTCCACGGGCGCGGCGGGGCGGGCCCCGCCCTACAACTGAACCCGCCCTTTTGGCGGTGGGGTAGCGGAGTAGCCGCCGACCGGCCCAGCTGACCAGAGCGCAAATCGCCCGCGGGAGCGGGCTCCTACCAACCTCAAGAAAAGGCCCGTCATTGGCGGGCCTTTTTCATTCACCGGGCCGCGTCGGATTCCGCCGAACGGCGCCTCGCCAGGTGCCGGCGGCGGCGGTTCAATACCCCCAGTGCTCGCGCCGCGCGCTCCACACTGGGGTAGACGGGGACCTGGTGTCGCTCGTAGAGGACGAACAGCTCGTCATAGACCGCCTTGCTGCCGAGGATGCAGACGGCGATGGGCTTTCCGGGGTGCCGCTCCCGGGCTTCGAACACGAACCGAATCTGGTCCTCCGATTGAAACATGGTCCCGTGCTGCACGATGCACGAGTCTACCCCGTCATCCGAGAGAAGTGCGTCGAGGCCGAGGGCATATGCGTCCACGAAGCCTATGGTCTCGGTGAGCGGTTCTATATCCAGGGGGTTGGCGGGATTGGCCCAGACCGGGCTCTTGTCTTTGACAGCGGACAGCGTCTCTTCACTCAAGTCCCGCAAGGACAGGC
>CALAKE010000141.1 GCA_937922775.1 uncultured bacterium
TAGACGTCGTAGAACTGCGTCCACTCCTGAATGCGGTTGTGGCTCCAGTTCAGGGTGTGGATCACCGACCAGTTGGGGAAGGGCATCCACTTCAGGTCCATCTCGATGCCGCGCCGGAATGAGCTGTCGACATTGCGCCGCAGCGGCAGGCCGATCTCCGAGAGCTCGCCGGTCAAGGCAATCTCGTCTGTGAACTCCATGGCGTAGAAGTTGCCCTGCAGTGCAAGACGCTGTGTGTTGTAGTTGACGCCGGCCTCGAGATTCACTACCGACTCGGGCCTCACGGCATTCAGGTCATGCGGGACGGTGGCGTTGTCTTCGCCCAGCAACAGATCCAGACGCGCCGGCTCACGTTGGGCCCTGCCGAGCGAGGCGTACAGGCTCAATCCCGGCGAAAGCGTGTGACGCACCCCGATTCTGGGGTCGACGAAGCTCCAATCCACCGAGCCAAGGTCGACGTCACCCTCGTAGGAGAATTCGGCCCAACGGAATTGCAGGTCGCCGAAGAGCAGAGTCTGGCCCAGGGCGTATTCGGCTTTGGCGAACGCGTTCGCCGTCTGCTTGTGGCCGGTGTTCTTGTAGATCCGGCTATCGTCGATGTCGAGCGTATGATCACCGGCGAAGTCATTGAAGTGAAAACCGAAGTCTGCTGTCAGGTTTTCCGTGCCCGTGCTGAGGGTGGCCATGGCGCCGATGAACCCCTGGTCGATGCCAAATGCGAGCAAGTCGTTTTGTGCCATGGGGTCATCCCAGAGGTAGAAGAACCCGTCGGCGCCGTTGTAGTAGATCGAAGCCGTCAGGAGTGTCTCCGCCCCGATGGCCTGAGTGTATTTCACCTGCACGAACTCCTGACTGAACTCGTCTCGCTCCTCCTCGTCCATGGGATTGAATCGCCGATTCTCTTCCAGAATTTCGGGTTCGACGGCAAGCCAGGCCAATTGGGTCTTCTCTCTGCCCGAAAACGCGACGACCTTGAAGGAGGACCGATCACCCTGCCAGCCGCCATTGAGGAAAACCGTGTTGTGCTCGGTGCCCGAGTTGTCGCGGTAGCCTTCGGTGTCGGCGTACGAGAAGCGGCCAGCAATGTGAAAACCGCTGGCAAGGAGCCCGGATTCGTAAGCCATCGACGCGCGCACAGTGTCGTAGGAACCGAAAACGAGGCGCGCGTCACCGCCATTCTCGTGTGCCGGCTGGGCGCTGGCGAAATTGACTGACCCCCCGTAGGAGGGGGACCCGACCGACGAGGTGCCGACCCCCCGCTGGATCTGGACGCTGTCGACGGCATTGGTGAAGTCGTGGAAGTTGTTGAAGTACAGGGCGTGCTCGGCGGGGTCATTGAGAGGTACGCCATCGTAGGTCATGTTGATGCGTGTCTGCGTCACGCCGCGCATGCTGAAGTAGGAATAGTTCGAGCCGATTCCCGAATCCGAGTACCAGTTCATTGCCGGCGTGTACTGCAGCAACTCGGGGACATCCTGACCGTAGCTGAGCTTCTCGATCTCCTCGCGATCCATGTTGCGCTTCGTCACCGGTGCGCTCTCGCTGGCGCGAACGGCGAGTACCGTGACCGAATCCTCCACCGAAGTCACCCACTGAAGCCGCAGCTCGACCTCGAGCGCCTGGGTGCTCACCTCTACGGTGCGGGTCAGGGTCTGATAGGCGGGGTGCTCAACGCGCAGGGTCCACTCTCCCTGCTGCAGCGTAAGACGGAACCTTCCATCGTCGCCGGTGGTTTCCTCTTGGCCGGAAACCAGAATCCTGGCCGCCGGCACGGGATCACCGAAGGGGTCCCGCACGATTCCACGTACCTCGAACGGCTCCTGACTCGAGGTTGGTGTCAGGGAGGTTGCAGGGGAGGGGACTACCGCTAGAAATACGATGATGAGGGCGAGGGCGGTCGGCGCAGACGATGCGCGCGATGCCAGCATCGCGGCGTTTCTGACGATGGGAGGGATTGTTTGCTTGGCCATCGTGATTCTCCGTCACTCGAGATGAGCAGCTTGGCTCTGGATTGCGGCAAAGCTGGGATCTACTAGGAGAGCTAGGTGCCGTTCCCTACGCCGGAATCAACCGGATCAGGTTCAAGGGTTTGCTCTCAGGCCCGCGGGCCACCCCTAGGCAAAATGTCTATTCCTAGAGTCGCCCTTCCTGCGGCCGGGGTCAAGACCTCCCGGCCTCGGCCCGCCCCTGGCAGTGTGACTTCAGATCGTCGAACGGATAGCCTTGCCGATGAAATCGTCCTTCTGATCAAAGACCCGATTCGAGTCAGCAACCGCCCAGCGAGAAGGGACTTGCCGAAATGAGGACACCGAGTGACCGGACGCACCTGGTTTCCAGCTTGTTTATCGTTACTTGCCTAGTGGCTCTGAGCAGCGCTTGCTCGGGGCAGGGTGGAGAATCAGCGTCCGCGACACAGGAAGAGGCTTCTCGAGTGAATGATCAGATCAGACTACTGATCATCGACGGCGTCAATAATCACAATTGGGAGAGCACCTCTGCCGCCACCAAGGCTACGTTCGAGCAGACAGGACGCTTCGTGGTCGACGTGAGCACGTCGCCGAACCGGGGCGCTCCCCGGGAAGAGTGGGAAGCTTGGCGGCCGGACTTCTTTGCCTACGACGTTGTGGTCAGCAACTTCAACGAAGATTGCCGAGACGAGGCTGGTTGCGAGCCACTTTGGTCGGCGGAGCTGATGGCGGATTTGGAGCGCTTCGTGAGAGAGGGTGGTGGTTTTGTGGCTATCCACGCCGCCGACAATCATGGAGCCGGCTGGCCGGAGTACAACCGCATGATCGGCCTCGGTGGCTGGGGCGGTCGAAAGGCGGGGAAATCAGGATACTTGTTGCGCCTGATCGACGGCGAGTGGATGGCTACGTCTCCCGACGAGGGCCTCAGCGGGGAGCATGGGCCGCAACGCGAATTCCTGGTGATTCACGATCAGCCGAACCACCCGATTCTGGCGGGTCTGCCGACGGAGTGGATGCACGCCACGGACGAGCTCTATTCCTCGCTACGAGGACCCGCCGAGAACATCGAGGTGCTGGCCCATTCGTTCTCGCTCTACACCAACGAAAACGAGCCCGTCTACATGCTTATCCCGTACGGCGAGGGCAGGGTCTTTCACATCGCTCTCGGCCATTACAGCGATGAATCCGAGCCTTTCGGAGTCGCGGTCGAATGTGTTGGATACCAGACCATTCTCGCCCGCGGGGCGGAGTATGTGGCATCAGGTGAGGTAACGATCGGTGTCCCGAGTACATTCCCGACGGCCGAGGCGGCCTCTGTCGTTGCCCCGGCCGAGCTGGAGTGGTAGCGGCGCTCGTCAGCGCAGACCTAGTGAATCAGGATGATGCCCGTGTTCGGGGGATGCAGGTACTCGACGCCGAGACTGGTCACGACGTGATTGCCCTCGATGTTGATCGACACCGGGAATCCCGGCCTTTCCGGCAGGTTTGTGTGGACCATGTACTCGAAGGCGAAGAAGTGATTCTCCGCGATCACGAGGTCGTCCCGGTCTGAGCGGAACGGCGCGACGGAAGGGCCGACAGTCACCAGGCTGCCGCCGTTGTTACCCAGACTGTGCAGGTCGATCGAAAAGCCCGACTTGGCAGTACCGATGAGCGCCTCCTGGACCATCTCGTAGTCCAGGGTGCCGATGTCGATGAACGGCGTGTAGATGTAGCCGGCCTCCTCGAGTGCGGTAACCAGGGTCTCCAGTGTTTCTCCCGCTGTCCTGCCGGCCCTCACATTCGCGCGGATGATGTCGTGCGCGGCCAGTGCCCTGTCGAAGGCGTGCTGGATGCTCTCGGGGACCTCGGTTTCTCCCTCCCTCAGAATGTAGGCATTGCGTTTGTAGTCGGTGGCGAAGTAGTCGAGGTACCTGACGCCCACATCGAAGGTAAGAAAATCCCCGCGTTGAATTACGTAGTCTTCGTGATGGATCCACCAGCGAACGTCGGGCGGGTCAATCGGCTCCGACTTCGCCGAGTAGAGGATGCGCGGGATGCTGACGCCGGGGTCATATCCTTCGTCGAGGTCGCGCTTGGCAAACTCCTCCCGCACCCACCAGCCGATCTCTCCCAGGGTGGTCTCGCCGGGCGTGATGACCTCCCGACTCAATGCGCGCTCGAGGATCTCCCGGTGTACCTCCAGGGCGGCTGCGAAAGCAGTGATCTCGCTTTGCGTCCTTCGGACTCTGAAATCGGTGATGACCTTTTCAGCGGACACGATCCTCGACGCGTATTCGGGGCCGAGGATCTTCTCCAGCTTCGCGTACTGGGAATGGGATATGCCATCAGCTACCGAAAGCCAGTCGGACGTATTCACGGCGATGGTTCGAGGGTCTCGCTCGGCAACGAACTCAGTGATTTCGTTCCAAACAGCAGGATCCTGATGGCCGTAGTTGTACCCCTCGATGGCCATCGAGATCTCGCGGGAGCCGAAGATGTCGAACAGGTCGGGGTGCCCCCCACCGCCGAACAGCGCCCGTTCGATCCTGTCGCCGCCACGGTCCGTGAAGATCACATATCCGTAGACCGGGCCGAAATGCGGCGCCATCGGATCGGTGTCCCCCATACGGGTCACATGAATCCACATGTCGACATTGTTATCGCGCATCGCTCCCGGCAGGATCAGGTCGAGCTTCTCTTGCCGTATCGTGTGCAAAATCTCGGAGCGGGCCTTGACGGTCGTCGGCAGGGACTCCTGTGCGATCGCAGCAGGGGCTGCGAACGAAACGAGTAGCAGAATCAGTACACCTCGAAGCTTCATCGGGTCCTCATCGTCGGGCAATTGAGAATAGACGGGGGGTGCGCGCACTCGATTCGTCAGGCGCCTCCGATAGCAGACGCTATCTTTCCAGCTCTTCGAGGAACAACTTGAAGCAGTTCAGGTGCGCCGACCTGAGCTCCCGCTCGATGCGCGGCCGAGCAGGCAGGTTGAGACGCACCCTCTCTCCCGAGGCGATCTGCCGAAACACGTCCTCCGACAGGTTGAAGGCGACAACTTCCAAATAGGTGTTCTCCAGGTCATGCGTTTGGCTGCCGATGGCCTGTACGCTCGCCGCAGGTTCACCGTTGATTTCGACCTCCATCACGCCTTCGCCATCCACAAAAGTTCGCTCGTTGCTGATGACGTAGATCCCCATCTGAAGCAGTCCCGGCTGGTACGCCAACGACATCGAGACTGTGCCCTCACCGCGGGCTCCTCCGTGCTCGCGCATCAGCACCTGCCTGAATTCGGGCACGGTGGACAACGCGCTGACGGCACCCGTCGTTTCGTCTATTTGGCGCTGTACCTCGCACGTGTCTTGGGCGAAGACCGGCGCTACCGGAATCAGGACAAATCCAAGGACCAGGAGCAATCTCAGGCGCTTCATTTCTCTCGTCCTTTTCCGCGGCCCAGGTGGATTAATGGGCGGGAAGTTGTGGTCCGTTTCAACGCCTTCACTTGAACTCGAGGGACACTCTCCCTAGAGTTTGAAATAGAAACCTACTTCAGAATCAGGAGGGGAGCAACGGCGGGCCACGGGCCTCTGGGGAGGTACGAGATGAGCACCTTCATCAATACCGACATCGGTGCGAAGGAGCCTGGGCTCCCCATCAGCCTGATTGTCGCGGTCCTGTTCGTTGGGATTCAGTTGGTGGTCTTCGTCCCGTCGGCCATCGTGTCACTCTCGTCCGCCGAGACCATTTATGCGACGCCAGCCTCTTTCAACGTAGTATCGCTGGTCACCGGCGTGCTGTTGCTAGCGTATCTGGCGTTGGATTTCTGGCGCTGGTGGCAGAGGGGTATCGGCAAGGCCTACTATTTCGCGTTCGCGGGAACGGCGATTCTCCTCGTCGGAATACTCGTGTTTCTCGCCAAGGTGGCCGGCCTGATAACTGCGTAAGAGGTGGCCGCCGCCGCCGCTGTACAGGCCTTCAGCGCGCGGCGACGGTCCAGTTGGCAGCGGGGATTGTGCCTCCGGCAGCACCCGGCTAGACTCCCTCCTCCCCTCTATCAAAATCGACTTTGAATCAAAGCGGAGAGAAGTATGGGTACTGCCGGATTGCCTCACCTTCATCACACATGCTTTGTCGTGCGAGACCTCGAAAAGGCCGCGAAAGAGCTTGCGGATTCACTGTCCATCAAGCCATGGAACGTTTGGACCATCGAGCCTGAAGCCTGCACGGTGCACGGGGAGAACGTCCCTTACTCGTTTCGGGTCGCCCTGGCTCAGGTCGGAGGATCCAGCTATGAGCTCATCGAGCCCGTGTCAGGAGAGAGCGTGTATATCGAGCATCTCGAGACGCGCGGGGTGGGGTTTCATCACACATGCCTCATGTACGAAACCCTCGAGGACCTGCGACAGGCCAAAGATCTTCTTCTGCAGCAAGGACGAGAGATGATTCAGACGGGTGACCTCGGTGAGGCAGGAGAGTTCTGCTATTTTCACGTTCCCGAGGTCGACGCGTTCTTCGAGTTGCTCTACCTGAAGGAGCTGCCGCCGCCTGAGATGACAATTGACTAGGAGGGCGGGGCATCTGTCATAGTTTCTCCGTGCATTCGTGGCTGCGCACCCGAACCGGAGGACAAGAATGCCGATGCACCGTGTGCCCTGGTATCTAGGGATCCTGACCGTCACTCTTCTCTTCGCCACCCTCGCATTCACCGCCGGCGGCGTCCAAGAATCTCGCTCCTACGTCGTGAATCTGCGGACCCCTCATCCGATCGAAGGTGAAGTGGGGGTCGTTGGACCCATCACGCACAGCAAGGTCGTGCGTATGAACAGTGTCGTAGTGGCGCCCGTGGGCCGCCAGGCCACCAGTCTGTGGGCAGAGGCAGGCAGGCTCGATACCGATGGCTTTACCTCGGTTACTCTCAGCTTGCACGGGCTGTCAGGGGGCACGGATCGACGTGCCGGGGTCGTCGGCGTCGTGCTGGTTCCCGACGAGGCCCGCGTCCTGAGATCCTTCCAGGAGAACGAGCTCCATCTGGCGCTCGAGGCCGCGGCGGATGTCGTCGCCGGAGATCTCAGGTATTTCAGCGGCAGCAGCGAATCGCTGTCGCTGGGATTCCCGAAGTACAGGGTGTTCGTCTACAACACCACGCCACAGAGTGTCACCGTAGACATCTTCGCCTACCTGACGAACTGAGCTCGACATCTTGACGCGTCGCGCCTACACGTTCCCGTCGTGGGCGCGATGTCCAGGCTGAGCGCCGGCGGGCGGGCTAGCGGTCCCCCTCTTCGGCCCGCGTAGGTCCGAACTCCGCGAGTGTGGTCAGGCTCGGCGCAACCATGACTCGCCCGACGGTCTGCTGAAACACTTCGAAGAACTCGGGGAGCTTCTCCTGCAGGTCGGCGGGAGTCCTGATCGTCCACTCGTCCTCGGCGGGGCCGTAGAGCTGCTGCAGGTCCCAGGCCGTCGTGATGAACCAGTAGGCAAACTCCTGCAGCAGAACCCGATTGCGCTCCTCGTCGCCGCCGATATCCGAGTACTGCTCAACCACGTAGTAGCCCTCGTCGATGGACTTCTGCATCGCCTGGTAGAGCGCCGAGGTTGTCGAGATTCCCCACTCGTCCGGATACGTGTAGTGGAGTCCCATGTCGGAGGCGAAATGAAGAATATGCTCCACGACCTCCATGACCTGGCCGCGAGGGACGCCCTCCATGATGATGTCGCAAATACTGTTCTGCTCCGTGAGGCGGTCGAATGCGGCCTCATCGTCCTCGATGAAGCTCATGTCGTCACCCACAGGCACCGGGATCGTGGCTCGATATCGGTAGAGATTGCGGATCAGCTCTTGCTGCGACTCGAGGTCGAGGCTCTCATCCTGAGCGAGGATCTCCTGGATGGTCGTGGCAACTCGTTCCATAAACTGGTCAGACGCGTCGTCACGCGCGATCAGAGTGATCCCGTTGACCGTGAGCATCTTGGTGAACGGGGCGTACTCCTCGGTCGCAAGGACACCGGTATTTACGTAGAGATCCGCGGGAACCTCGCCGATCGGATCGATCAGAATGCAGCCCCCCAGGTGAGTCGGCGTCGGGGCTTCTGCGGGGGCAGCCTCTGTTTGGGCGGATTCAGAAGCAGTCTCGGCACCACCGCAAGCGGCCACGAGAAGGAGTAGCGGGAGAATCACAGCAAGGGCTTTCATCACACCCTCCACGGGGTTCGGGCCCACGCGCGTCGGGTGATGCCCCCGGAGGGGTCCGGGCTCGCCACGTGACCCTAATGGGCGATTCACCGGCGAATCGGTGCAACCACCGGCCATCGATGGATAGTACGAAGCGTCACCAACGAGGTCAATCACGCGCGCGGGCGCTGGCATGCTACGTTCGAGGTTGAAAACAACCTCTGGGAGCATGAGCAGATGCGCCACGACTACGAATCCATCAGCATCGAAGACGTCAAAGCGGCCCACCGGAGAATCTCTCCGTATATCCATCGGACCCCGATCATGACGAGCTCGACCCTGGATGCCGCCTGTGGCTGCCGGATCTCGTTCAAGTGCGAGAACTTCCAGAGAAGCGGTGCCTTTAAGATTCGAGGCGCATTCAATGCGCTGTTGTCCCTTTCCGCTGAGGATCAGGCGCGGGGAATCGTGACGAGCTCGTCTGGCAATCAGGCTGCGGCGGTGTCGCTGGCGGCGCAGGTGCTCGGCGTCAGTGCTTACATCGCCATGCCGAAGATTGCCCTGAGGTCCAAGGTTGCCGCCGTAGAACGCTACGGCGGCAATATCGTGTGGGTTGAGTCAGAGGGTCAGGTGCCAACCTCCGAGGAGTACGATGCAACGGCTGAAGCCATCCAGGAGCGCACCGGCGCCAACCTGGTGCACCCATATGATGATCCGAGGACGATCGCCGGACAGGCGACCTGCGCTCTCGAGTTGGTGGAAGACCGCCCAGGTCTGGACATGGTTCTGGCGCCTGTAGGTGGCGGTGGGCTGCTGAGCGGCACTTGCCTGTCCGTGGCAGCTTTGGCTCCGGCGGCCCGGGTCATCGGTTGCGAGCCCGAGATGGCAGACGATGCTCAGCTATCGTTGCGGCGGGGTGAAATCGTGCCGCAGACGGATCCGCGAACAATCGCCGACGGGCTGCGCACGTCGCTGGGCGAGCTGACCTTTCCGATCATCGCCCGCCACGCGGCCGATATCGTAACCGTCTCCGAGGAGGCCATACTGCTGGCCATGAGGCACGTTTGGGAGACGATGAAGATCATCATCGAGCCGAGCGCGGCGGTGCCGGTGGCGGCCATGCTGGAGGGCCGGATCCCGGCGGATGCGGGAAAGGTCGGCGTCATCATCTCCGGCGGAAATGTGGACCTCGGCTCACTCCCTGATTGGTGAGGTGGCGGCTGTTCAGCGCCAAGACGGGGCCGTGCCCGGACCGACGTGGGTGACATCGCCGGTTACGAGGTCAACGAGCTGAATGGCAGTAGGTCATGGGTAACGCTCTCCTGCACAGATGGGTCTGCTCCGGTCTCTGCATGACCCTTGCCTGAAGACGCCGGACATCATAGCTTGCCGTACATCCCGACGGACGACCACGGATAGCGAGAGCGCGCAATGAAGAAGACGAGCTTCATGATTTTCCTGGTGGCCACGTGTCTGATCGCCGAGGGGGCGAGCCTGAACGCTACCGCGCTGGCGGGGCGATTGCAGCGACCGCTGCACTCGATCGACAGCGGCCAGACGCGATGGGAGATCTCGTGCATGATCCGCAAGGACAAATTCGACTACGTGTTGCCAGGAGCCATGCGGCGCAACGACATCGACATGTGGATCGTCATCGATCGTGGCCGGGGCACTGAACCAATGACGCGCGATTTCGGCGTCGATACGGTCAACGGACAGGGCTTTTTCGTGTTCTCTGATCGCGGTGGCGATCGAATCGCTAGATTCCAGCTCGGCGGAGAGACCGATCTGGCCGAGGTCTGCGGTGCCTACGACAGGTTTGGCAGGGTATCGGAGCTGCGAGAGTTGGTGCGCGAACACGACCCCCAGCGGATCGCGCTCAACTATCTGGAGGTCCCCAACAACCGTGAAGGGCTCCATGTTGCAGACGGACTGTCGCACACGGACTTTCTATTCCTTCAAGAGGTGCTCGGAGAACCGTACGCGTCCCGCTTCGTCTCTGCGCAGAAGCTGATCGCCGATTTCCACGGTGAGAGAGTGGCGGGGGAGATCATCGAGTTCTCTAAGATCGGCGACATCACCAGCACGCTGCAGGAACGGGCGCTATCCAATGAGGTCATCACCCCAGGGGTGACGACGCTGCTCGACGTTTGTTGGTGGTTGGAGGAGCAGATGTTTGCGCTGGGTCTGGAGAGAGCCTGGTTTCCTACGGTCTACGTGCACCTGCCCGATGGCGATGAGGTCGCGAACAGCGACCGCGTCGTTCAGAGGGGAGACGTCGTCCAGATCGACTGGGGCGCGGGGCGCAATAATTTCCTCACCGACAGCAAGCGCTTCGCCTATGTCCTTAAGGAGGGCGAAACCGAGGTTCCGGAGGGGATCCAGAACGCCTTCGCTGAATCGGTGAAAGTTCGTGAGATCATCCGCAAGCACGTGAAATCGGGGAAGACCGGCCGCGAGCAGATCGATGCTCTCAAGCAGGTGATCCGCGACCTTGGCTACGTGTACACGGAGGAGGAGCGAGCCAGCGACGTCGAGGGCATCGAGGTGAATGTCGGCATGCACGCGGCAGGTAACATCGGCCACGACATGGCTGCGTCTCTGTTCGAGATCTTCCCCGTGCGGACCGAATACGAGGTCAGGCCGAACAGCATCATTGCTTTCGAGTTCATCGTCTTCACGCCGGCGCCTGAGTGGGGTGGCGCCAAAGTGCCCGTCAATGTCGAGG
>CALAKE010000142.1 GCA_937922775.1 uncultured bacterium
GCACGCAAAGCTGGCATCCCGCCCGGTTGGCTGCGGTCGCCCTAGCAGCTCGCCTTGATGGTGCGACGATCCCGCCTATGTTGACAAGGCCAGTACTTCGAGCAACCGTTGCGTGATGCGAGCCGTCGCCCCCCAGATCAAGCGATCAGCGGCCCGATATTCCGGCGTCTGATATGTCTTGCCGGCGATCTCCCTGACGCCTTTGTCTCGAAAGTGGGCCGGGTCCTTCAGGTCGCCGATCGAAACCTCGAAATACTCATCAACCTCGCGCGGGTCGGGTTTCAGCTCCGGCAGGCCTTCCAGCCAGCCGACCACCGGCGTAATGACGAAGCCGACGGGCGTGGCGACATCGTCGAGCTCCCCGAGAATCCGGATTTGCTCCGGGTCAATCCCCAACTCCTCGTGTGCCTCCCGCAGCGCGGTGGCACGAAAGTCGGTGTCTGCCGGCTCCCAACGGCCGCCGGGGAAGGAGATCTGTCCTGCGTGAGTGGGCATCTCCTGGGGGCGCTGCGTATACAAGAGGGTCGCGTCGGGATCGCCGGCAATCACGGGAACGAGGACCGCGGCGGCAGCGAATTCCGGTATTTCGAGCCGGCACGGAGTGGCCCCGGTCAAGGCCTGCTCGAGCTGCTCGGGAGATTGCACGGTAGCCACTCGTCTTCTGGGTGAGGGCGCGGCACCTGCCAGCGCCCCAGCGGTGCTGCATCAATGCGGTTCTGCAGCACTCCGGCACTGATTCTACTGCGTGCCGCCTGCCGGTGTTTCACCGTCCGACGAGAGAGTAGGAGAGTCGGGAAGAGCGGAGGGGGATGAATCGGATGAAGAACCGGCCATCAGGCCGGCAAGCCGTGTCTGATAACTCGGCAGGCTCGCTACCTGCTCGTTCATCCAGGCTTCGAACTCCGCCTGGGAGTGGACCGTGTAGAAGCCCCGCATGCGGAAGTGGCCAAGACCACAAAGTTGAGCACAGGCAATCTCCCAGCAGTTCTTCTCCGCGCTGCAGGCGGGGAATCTCGATTCCTCGGGGGTCGTTTGTGTCGCCCTGAAATGGACAGGGATCCGCATGCCCGGGATCGCATCTTGCTTCACCCTTAGCTGCGGCAGGAAGAAGCCGTGGATGACGTCTTTGGAGCTAAGGTAGACGATCACCTCACGATCGACCGGCACGTGGAGCTGGTTGATCGTGGTTACGTCGTCCTGAGCGTAAGGATCGCTGCGATCAATGCCGAGCGGGTTGGTTGCTGTATCCACGAGAGCGGCCTCAGCGCGGCCAAAAACACCATCTGGGCCAGGATAGTGGACATTCCAAGCGTATTGCTCGCCTACAACTCGAACCTCGAATGGTCTCTCGTCGGCCGCCGGTGTAGTTACCCAGCTCGACCAGGCGGGGATGGCGAAGCCGATCAGCAAGACTGCCTCCAGAGCCGCCACGCCGACCTCGACGTAGGAGGAGAAGTGGCTCTTGGCGCCCTGGTAGCTGGCCTTGGGGTTCTTGCCGGCGCGGAAACGGTAGAGCACGTAGATGAAGTAAAGAGCCCAGCCCACGAAGAGTACGGCCATCAGCCAGTGAACCATGCCGATGATGCGGTCGATCTGGTAACCGTGGGCCGATACATCGATCGGCATCCATTGCGCTAAGAACTGTTGCATTTACCCAACCCCTCCGTGGTTGAGCTGAAGCTCATCGTGGGCCACCCGCAGTCGGCGAGCACGACGCCGCAACCCTAGGAAGAAAGCCACAAAGCCGCATTGCACGGCACCGATCACCGCTAGCAAGACGAGGATGCCGTTGTTCATTCCGGTAGCCATCGGTGAATCGATGTTTCCAACGCCAGCGAAACAAACCGGGCACGCGAGGGCCACGTCCGGGCCGAGCACCATGACGGCCAGAAGGCCGAGGATCAGACCAAATCTTGATCGCATCGATCAGAGCTCTTTCAGCTTCGGTAAGTACCAAAGCAGATAAACGACCAAACCCAGGCCGGAAAAGAAGAAGACTCCGCCAAGGGCCAGGCTGCTGCCACTTTCATGCACTACGTACTGATGTACTCCCCAGACACCGACCAGCGCCGTAAGCAAGATCGAAATGATGATGAAGAGGACATGGAACGCTTTAAGCGACATGGATTAACCCGCCACTTGATTCAGGAAGCTGCCCAAGGGCAGGAAGATCAACGCCAGGAAGAAGAAGACCGTGAACACCAACACCGCATAGATGAGCTTGCGCTCCGATAGCAGGTGCATGAAGAAGGCCGCCACCAATGAGCCCTTGATCAGGGCGACGAACAACGCGAGCGCCACAGCGGGCCCCGTGCTCAAGTCCAGGTAGCTGATTCCCACCGTGACTACGGTGAGGGCCGCGAGGGCGATGAACACGAAGATGTAGACCCTCGTTTCCTTTCTAATGTCCTCTGGTGAGTGTGCGGTCATCGAAGATTCCTCGCCTCGCAACCCGCTAAAGCAGATAAAGCGCAGGGAATAAAAAGATCCATACCAGGTCGACGAAATGCCAGTACAAGCCGGTAATCTCCACCCGGTTGGTGAAGCGCTCGGGCTCCGTCTTCCACATCCTGCTGCCCGGGCCCCACAAGTAGGCGATCACCACCATGCCTCCCAGTACGTGCAGGCCATGCAGGCCGGTCATCGTGAAATAGGTGGCCATGAAATTGTTCGAGGACGGGTACAGATGATGAGAGAACTCGGTGTTGTACTCGAAGCCCTTGATCACCATGAAGGCGCAGGCGAGCAGGAAGGTGGCCGCCGAGAAGAGGCGGAACTTCTTGAAGTCCTGCAGTCGCAGGGACGCCCAGGCCATCACCATGGTGACGCTGGAGCTGATCAGTACCATCGTGTTGAGGGTCGCCATCGGCACGCTGAGCTCGGGTTTGAACCAGTTCGGATCACCCGTTCGCAGCAGGATGTAAGAGGAGAACAACCCCCCGAACAGCATCACCTCGGAGGCGAGGAAGAGCCAGATGCCGAGCTTGCCGTTGTATAGGCCAGTGTCGGGACGCTCCTCGACGTTGTATGGAATCTCCATGATCCTCAGCCCTCCTGTGGCGCCGGAGTGGCGACGTTCTGCGGGAGGAAATCCTCTTCGTGCCCGGGCACGCTGTATTCGTAGGGACCGCGCCACACCACTGGCACCTCGGCGAAGTTGCCGTGGCCGAGGGGCGGCGAGGAGGTGGCCGCCCAATCGAGCGTCGTGGCCTGCCAGGGGTTGTTTCCGACCTTCTCGCCCATCCGCATGCTCCAGAAGAAGTTGAAGATAAACGGGAGCTGAGCGATGAGAAGGAGAAACGCCGAATAAGACATGAACTGGTTGAACTGCACGACGTCTTGCGCGTGTGAGTACTGCACCCCGCCGTCGTAGAGGCGCCGGGACACCCCTGCCAGCCCCTGCAGGAACATGGGGCCAAAGACGCCGTTCATGAAGATGAAAGAGCCCCAAAAGTGGATCTTGCCGAGGCTCTCACTCATGCGACGTCCGGTGAACTTGGGGAACCAGAAGTAGATCCCGGCGAATATCGCGAAGATCGTGCCGGGCGCCACCACGTAGTGGAAATGACCGATGACGTAGTAGGTGTCGTGCAGGTGAATGTCGGACGGCGCCAATCCGAGAGGCAGACCGGTGAGACCGCCGATGCCGAACATGGGGAGGAAGGCAAGCGCAAAGAGCATGGGGGTGTTGAAGCGGATCGACCCACCCCACAGCGAAATCAGCAGCGCCGTCAGGATGACCACTGAGGGGATCGAGATGATCATCGTCGTTGTCTGGAAGAAGGCGCTCATCACAGTACCCATGCCCGTCAGGAACATGTGGTGCGCCCAAACGATAAACGACATGAATCCGAGCCAGACGGATGCATAGACCATCGCCTTATAGCCCCACAAAGGCTTGCGGGTGTTGTTGGCGATGACCTCGGCGACGATCCCCATGGCGGGGAGAATCAGCACGTAAACCTCGGGGTGAGCGAGAAACCAGAACAGGTGCTGCCAAAGAAGAGGGCTACCACCGCCGGCGCCCTCGAGAACCTGGCCGCTGACCACGAGGCCGCTGGGCATGAAAAAGCTGGTGCCGGCGAGCCTGTCCATAAGCTGCATCACGCCAGCAGCCTCGAGGGGAGGAAATGCCAACAGCAGAAGGAACGAGGTAACGAACTGCGACCAGATGAAGAAGGGCATCCGCATGTAGGTCAGCCCTTCGGCGCGAAGCTGGATGATCGTCGTGATGATATTGATCGAGCCCAGCAGCGAAGAGGTGATCAAGAAGACCATACCGAGGAGCCAGGCCGTCTGGCCCATAGTGGCGATGTTCGAGAGCGGCGGGTAGGAGGTCCATCCCGAATTGGCGGCCCCCCCGGGCAGGAAGAAGCTGACGAACATGATGACGCCGCCGACGAAGTAGACCCAGTAGCTCATCATATTGAGCTTTGGGAACGCCATGTCGGGGGCGCCAATCTGCAGTGGCACGAAGTAGTTGCCGAAGGCTCCCACGACGAGCGGTACCACGCCTAGAAAGACCATGATGGTGCCGTGCATGGCGCCTAGCTGGTTGTAGAACTCGGGCAGCATGACGCCCCCGGGGGCGTTGGCGTTGCCGAGCAATCCGCCGATGACGGGAATCGGCTGGCCCGGAAAAGCGAGCTGCCAGCGCATCAGCAACATCAGGCAGAAGCCGAAGAGCATGAACAGTAGGGCCGTGAGGCCATACTGCAGGCCGATCACCTTGTGGTCGATCGAGAAGATGTACTTGCGCAGGAATCCTTCTTGGTGGTGGGCACCGTGGGCCTCCGCAGCACCTCGATCGGGTGGCTCCGAAAGCCCCTCGGGAGCCTCGGGCACTTCCGAATCGTGCTCAGACACGCCTTCCTCGCGTTTTTCAGAAAAGCTCATAACTGACTCTATTTATTGGGTTTATCGGCAGGTACGCCGCGAGTTGGGGAAAGTGTATAGGAGGACCGGAAACCAGGCAACAGAGATCTCTTGCGAAAAAAGCGATGAAGCACGACACTCACAAACTGCGGTCAATGAATGTTTCCACTGAAACTGGAGAATCACCTTGAGCAGCCCGAATGAGGCCTACGAAAAGCTCGGCGCCTTCTATCTGGGAAAGACCTTCGACCTCGACAGTAAGCAGGAGCAGGACGATCTGGTTCTTTACGACTCGAAGGATCTCACTACGCATGCGGTCTGTGTGGGAATGACGGGGAGTGGCAAAACCGGGCTATGCGTGGGACTGCTGGAAGAGGCGGCGATCGACGGCATTCCCGCTCTCGTCATCGACCCGAAGGGTGACCTCACGAACCTGCTGCTGACATTCCCAGATCTGCGACCTGGTGACTTCCGTCCTTGGATCAGCGAGGACGACGCCCGAAGACAGGGAATGACCTCCGACCAATTCGCAAAGAGCCAGGCCGAGCTCTGGAAGAACGGCCTGGCGAAGTGGGGCCAAACAGGCGACCGCATCCGCCGCCTACGCGAGGCCGCCGATTTCACGATATACACGCCGGGAAGTGACGCCGGAATGCCGCTATCGATCTTGTCTTCGTTTGCGGCGCCCCCGCCGGCCGTGTTGGCCGAAGCCGACCTCTACCGAGATCGAATCAGCACCACGGTAACCAGTCTTCTGGGACTGATGGGGATCGACGCAGACCCCATCCGGTCACGCGAGCACATTCTGATCTCGACCCTCCTTGATGGTTCCTGGCAGCAGGGCCAGTCTCTCGACCTGGGGGCGCTGATACAACTCGTCCAGAAACCTCCGGTCTCCCGGATCGGGGTACTGGATCTCGAGTCGTTCTACCCCTCGAGAGATCGCTTCGAATTGGCGATGGCCCTCAACAATCTGCTGGCCGCCCCGGGATTCAGCAGATGGATGACGGGCGAGCCGGTGGATGTAGATCGGCTCCTTTACGGCCCCGATGGCAAACCGCGTGTGTCGATATGCTCCATCGCGCACCTATCGGAGGCGGAACGGATGTTCTTCGTTTCCCTGCTTCTGAATCAGGCCCTGGGTTGGATGCGGTCGCGCTCGGGGACGACGAGCCTGCGCGCCCTGATCTACATGGATGAGATTTTCGGATACATGCCGCCGGTTGCCGAACCTCCGTCGAAGAAGGCCATGTTGACACTGCTCAAGCAGGCCAGGGCTTTCGGAGTGGGACTCGTGCTGGCCACCCAGAACCCGGTCGATCTCGACTACAAGGGGCTCTCCAACTGCGGCACATGGCTGCTTGGACGCCTGCAGACCGAGCGTGACAAGAACCGCGTTCTGGACGGCCTCGAAGGGGTATCGGCTGGCGCCGGCGCCAGATTCGACCGTGGCGCCATGGAGGAGACGCTGGCCGGACTCGGCAAGCGCGTCTTTCTCATGCACAACGTGCACGAGGAGGAGCCAGTGGTGTTTCACACGCGCTGGGCCATGTCGTACCTACGCGGCCCCCTCACGCGCGATCAGATACGGGTGCTGATGCAACCGCGCAAAGAGACCACGCAACCCGCTGCGGCACCCCATGCCGCACCGTCGTCCGCAACCGCTCCATCCACGGCTGCGGTGCCCACGCCTCCACCCGTGGCTACCATTCCTTCAACGCCACCCTTTCCTTCAACGCCTCCCGTTCCTTCGGCTCCTCCCGTTGCAGCCGCGGCCAGCCCGCAGGCCATGGCTCACCCGCAGCGCCCGGTCTTGCCCCCCGATATCCCGCAGGCGTTTCTTCCTGTGCGCGGTTGGGCATCCTCCGGCGAGGTGTTCTATCGCTCCCGACTGATCGGCGTTTCCAACGTGCACTTCGTTGACACGCGCCGAGGGCTGGAGGCCGATGAGAGTCTGACCCTGATCATCCCCCTGGAGGAGGGGATTTCCGGGATCGATTGGGCAGAGGCGGCTGCGCTCGATTTGACTCTGGACGATCTGGCAAGCGAGCCTCACGGCCCCGCCCGCTTCGATGTGTTGCCGTCGAAGGCGTCTTCGAAAAAGAGTTACTCCTCTTGGAACAAGTCGCTGAAGGATTACCTCTACCGCCATCGCCGATATGACCTGTTCAAAAGCAAGAACCTCGGAGAGATCTCGCGTCCGGGCGAGAGCGAGCGTGAGTTTCGCATTCGCATCGCCGAGGCAGGACGTGAGGAGAGAGATCTCCGAATCGAGAAGCTCCGCAAGGACTACGTGCCGAAGTTCAACCGCATCAGAGAACGCATTCGACGGGCCGAGATTACCGTGCAGAAAGAGAAGGAACAGGCCACCGGCGCCAGAACGCAGGCGGTAATCTCGCTGGGCGCCACTCTT
>CALAKE010000143.1 GCA_937922775.1 uncultured bacterium
CGCACGGAGTGGCGGTTCGATGGCACCGGGACAGTTGCCGTGTCCGCCGAGGGGCCCGGCCTGGCATCCTCTTTGAATACTCGGATGGCCGGCGAAGTAACTCTGCAGGCGAGGCAAAGGACTCACTGGCAGGATAAGCTCTACCCTCCGGGGAAGCTCAGCCCATAGTCACAGGTGATGAGCCATCCATTCCCCGGCGTGGCGGGCCGTAGAATGCGACCTGTGAATGACTTTACCGAGCTCGAGTAGAGGACCATGGACCACGACAAAATCGCGGTCATCGATTTTGGCGGACAGTACGCCCATCTGATTGCCACCAAGGTTCGTCGCCAGGGGGTCTTGGCGGAGATCCGCCAGCCCGAGGACCCGATCGAGGCATATGCCGGCTACAGAGGCATCATCGTTTCGGGGAGCCCGAGCCTGGCGTCCCAGGGCGAGGACTCCGACTACACGAAGGGTGTCTACGACCTCGATCTGCCGATGCTCGGCCTCTGTTTCGGCCACCAGGAGATTGCCAAACACTACGGCGGTCAGGTGATCCATGGCGGCCGTCAGTGGGGCAAATCGAACCTCCACCTCACCGGTGAGCACGATCTCTTTCACGGGCTCGGGCCCGTAGAACAGGTGTGGATGAGCCACTATGACTCGGTGAGCGAGGTCGGCCCGGAGTTTCGCGAGCTCGGCTACAGCACGACCACGGATGGGGGCGAAGGCCACCGCTTCGCGGCGATCGGTTCCGACTCCCTCAAGCGCTACGGCTTTCAGTTCCACGCGGAGGTCGACGACACGCTCAATGGCGATCGCATGCTCGCCAACTTCGTCTTCCGGATCTGTGGTTGCACGGCCTCGTGGACGATGGAGGGCTACATCGAGGAGCAGGCCGAGGCGCTACGCGTCCACGTCGGCGATGAGTCGGTCTTCCTCCTGGTCTCGGGGGGCGTGGACTCGACAGTCGCGGCCGTATTGATCGGCCGCGCGTTGGGGCCCGGCAGGCTTCACCTGCTTCATATCGACAATGGCCTCATGCGCAAGGACGAGAGCCGCAAGGTTCTCGGCCTGTTCAGCGATCTCGGCCTCGACGAGCACCTTCATTTCGTCGATGGAAGCGACGTGTTCCTGGGGGCGCTGGAGGGTGCTATCGAGCCGGAGCAGAAGAGGCGCATCATCGGCGACACCTTCATCGACGTGTTCCAAGCAGAGGCCCGCAGGCTCGACATCGAGAGCCATCTCTTGGGGCAGGGGACCATCTACCCGGACCCGATCGAAACCGGCGGCACGAAGCGGGCCGACACCATCAAGACGCACCACAACCGGGTGCCGATCATCGAGCAGATGATCGCCGAGGGCAAGGTGGTCGAGCCTCTGGCGGAGCTCTACAAAACCGAGGTGCGCGAGCTCGGCGAGTGGCTCGGCATCCCGCGCGACGTCGTATGGCGGCATCCCTTCCCTGGCCCCGGTCTCGGCGTGCGTCTTCTCTGCAACGATGGCCAAGCCGACCGGTCGGGTTTCGAGACCATTGAACCCGAAGTCGCGAAGGTGGGATCGACGTTTGGACTGGGGGCGCTCGTGTTGCCGATCCGCTCTGTCGGGGTCAAGGCCGACCTGCGAGCATACGAGCATCCCGTGATGCTCTCGGGAGAAGCGCCGTGGGAGAGACTCGTGGGGGCAACATCGGTTCTGACCGCTGATGTGCCAGGAATCAATCGCTGCATCTGGAACCTCGGGCCCGCTGCTCCACAGAGTGCCCGGCCCTTGCCGGCCACCGTCACCCGGAATCGCCTGGATACACTCCGCGAGGCCGACCACATCGTCATGGAGGCTCTACGGCGCCACGACCTCTACGACGAGATCTGGCAGTGTCCCACCGTTTTGGTGCCGCTGGATCTCGATGCGAGTGGGGGTGAGCTCGTGGTTGTGCGCCCCGTGCACTCGCAGCGGGCCATGACGGCCCAGCCGGTCGAGCTGCCGGCCGCCCTGCTCGACGAGCTGCGCGAGGGCATTTTGGCGCTGCCCGGGGTCACGAGCCTGGCCCTCGACCTTACGTCGAAACCCCCCGGCACGATCGAGTGGGAATGAGGAGGTAGAAATGAAGAGAGTACTGGGAGTAGCTATTTGCCTCGTCGTCTCGATTACGGTGGCGTGTGCCCGGGAACAACCCGCGACCGAACAGGAACAACCCGCGACTACCCAGGAGGTCGTTGCAGAGCCTTCCGTCATCGTCGATCACATCATTGTCGGGATCGCCGATCTGGACGAGGGCATCGAGCAACTCGAGGCACTCACGGGCGTGCGCGCGGTGATCGGTGGGGAACATCCGGGGCGAGGCACGCGAAACGCGCTGATCTCGCTCGGCACCGGGCACTACATGGAGCTGCTCGCTCCGGTGCCTGGAGGGGTGATCGACGAGTTCGATGACCTCGCGGGCGATCTGCCCGGATTCTCGGAGCTGACCCCCATCGGATGGGCTGCTTCGTCTACCAACGTGGACGACCTTGCTCAGAGGCTCGTGGCCGCAGGCTACGAGGTCGCGGGTCCTGTTGCCGGCTCGCGCGTGAAGCCAGACGGGTCGGTGCTCGAGTGGCGGACCTTGGCCATCGAGCAGCCCTTGATCGCGGGCGCGCCATTCTTCATTGAATGGGGCGAATCATCGGTGCACCCCTCAGCATCCTCTCCGGCGGGGTGCGAGCTGGGGACGGTGAATCTGCAAGATCCGAGCTCCGACGCGCTGCGGGACCTCATGGACCTCTTGGGCCTTGACGTCGGAGTGGAGCAGGCAGGCCACCTGGCGTTCGAATTCGTTCTCGAGTGTCCCAATGGTGTTGTTCGTATCCCCAGCGAGGGTACTGAGCAATAGTCGCGGGTGAAGTTCTGGCTTTCGTGCCTCTCACGCGGAGCCGCCGTCAGAATGGGTGAGCCTCATGGACACGGCCCGATACGTCGTTGCCGTTCTGCTGATGATGAGCCTCCCTCCAGGGGTCTTCCTGTGGTACTTCATCCACCCGTTTGCGGCATTCTGGCGTCGGTTCGGCCCGGTGTGGACCTACACCATCCTCAGCGTACCGGTCGTGCTCTATATGGTGGTGGCCTACGTGAGCCGAGACCTTCTGTTGGGGGTCGACTATGGGACCAACCACGTCGCGATCGCGATCGCGGTGGTTTGTGCGATGGGGGGATTCGGAATCGCGATCGCACGCCGTAAGCTGCTTACCGCAGGTGTTCTGACTGGAATGCCCGAGCTCTCGGATGAGCGCTACCCGGGGACGCTGCTGAGCGATGGCATCTACGGACGAGTCCGCCACCCGCGCTACGTGGAGATCGTGCTCCTGTCGCTCGCGTACGCCCTATTCGCCAACTACCTCGGCCCGTACGTCCTGGTCCTGCTTCTCGTGCCGGCGATCTACCTTGTGGTTCTCATCGAGGAGCGCGAGCTGCGCGAGCGCTTCGGCGACGCTTACGACGAATATTGCAGGCAGGTGCCCCGGTTTTTTCCTCGCCGGGGCTGACGCCGACGCACTCCAGGGTGAACCTCCACTCCGGCCTACTAGCGAATGGCCACGGCCAGAGTGTCGCGGTGCATGTGGATCAGCGACCTCATGTAGGAGCCAATCGTGGCGGCTCCCTCGAAGCCAGCCGCCACGGCGGCTTCTTCCTCGACATCCGCCGGGACGTCGGAGCTTGCAGCGTATGCCTGCAGGTCACGATAGAAACCCAACGTGTACGAATCCCAGGCGGCGCCGCCGGCGCGCCGGAAGATCAGGTTCTGCTGTCGTCCGATCCGGCCAAGGTAGTCGTTTTCCATGCGTCGCTGTTCCAGCAACTTCTCTCGCTGTCCGGCGAGCGCGATGAAGATCTCGATGTGGTAGAAGTCCATGCCCTCGAACCGGGCCGCAACAGCCTCCGGCGACGGTCCCCAGACGAATAGCTCTTCCTGCCACGCGATGAGTCGTGCCGCGGCCACCCGGAAATCTTCCTCACTGGTTCCCGAGCTTTCATATGCTTGCTCGCGGGCCGCCATTGCGTTCGCCGAGTAGTAGTCCTCGAAGCTCCCCACGGGAAAGAGAAGTAGAAGGTCCCACTGATCGCCCTGGGTGTGGCGCATCCAGAATGGGCCGGCGTCGCTGAACTCGGCGTACACGGGCAGCCGTGACTTCAGCATGTCGATCAAGGGAAGGAGATCTCCCGGCGCAGCGCGCACCATGAGTGTCTTGTAGAGGTAGTCCCCCTCGAGCTCGGTAGTGGTAGTTTGCGCGTCCGCGGTCAGCGACGCCCCCGCCATCGCTATGAGAGCGAGAGCCGCGACGAACGACCTGGAAGCCAGGCACGTTCTCGCCGTCGAGATCGTGCAGGCAGAAGCGAGATGGTGAAAAGCGCTACGTGGACCCGACATATGGTGCCTCCGTTCAGCTCTTGCGACTCGAACCCTCGGAGTTCTCGTCGTCTGGGTTTTCATCCAGCAGGCGCTTGGAGAGTATGGTCTCGAGGTCCGGTGGCTCAAACCTATCGGACTTCAGCACTTTGCCGTCACCTCGGAAGATCGGCTCGCCGTCACTGTCGAGCTTGCTCATGTTGCTGCGGTGGACCTCCTGGAAGAGCGGCTCGGCATGCAAGTGCAGCCCGTGTGCCACGTACGTTCCCAGAACGACGTACATCAGATCGGAAAGCGCGTCGGCAACCTCGACAAGATCTCCAGCCTCGGCCGCCTTTCGATACTCGTCGAGCTCCTCCTGAATCAGGCTCACACGAAGGGCGACAGTTTCCGCCGCAATATCGGCGGTCGGTGCATCCTCGACGTGAGCGCGAAACGTGTGATGAAACTCCCTGGGCATGTTCAACTGGTCAATCATCTCGATGGGTCGTCCGGGTCTAGGTTCTTCCGCTGATTGTGGGTCCAGCCGCTTCGACGTGGAGCCGGGGGTGCTCTCCCGGCTTCGTGGCCGCCGGATTACCACAGATTCTCGCCTTTGGGCAAGGACTCGCGACGAGGCGCCATAAGAAATGCGGGCCGGCGGTTGCTACAATTGAGCCTCTCTTTTGCAGGTACGATCACCGTAGGACATCTCAAATGGCCAATCCGATCACGAGCCTTCTGCGCAAGCGCAAGTATGGCGACGAGATCATCGTGGTCTCCGGGCTGCCTCGCTCCGGTACTTCCATGATGATGAAGATGCTCGACGCCACCGGCCTGCCGATCATGACAGATCACGAGCGCACCGCGGACGAGGACAATCCCAAGGGCTACTTCGAGTACGAACGTGTCAAGGATCTTGCGGAAGAGCAGGACAAATCGTGGGTACGGCTAGCCCGGGGCAAGGTCGTCAAGGTGATCTCCCACCTTCTCGCAGAGTTGCCAGACGAGAACTTCTATCGTGTGATCCTCATGCGGCGTGACGTTTCGGAGGTGCTGGCCTCACAGAACAAGATGCTCGATCGGCGCGGTGAGGAGAACCCCATCGAAGACGAAAAGGCGAAGGAGCAGTACCTGCGTCATCTGGTTGACGTGCAATACCTGGCCCGCAAACGGCCGAACTTCGAGATGATCGAGGCTGGCTACCGTGAGGCGCTCGACGATCCGCTCCCGTTTGCTGCCTCCATCAACGAGTTTCTCGGTGGCCGGCTCGACGTCGAGGCCATGGCG
>CALAKE010000144.1 GCA_937922775.1 uncultured bacterium
ACGCGCGGCAGTATCATCTCCCCGTCAACACGAAATGGAGTGAGCGGCCTGCGTCCGACCTTCGGTCGCGTCAGCCGCGCGGGCGCGATGGCGCTCTCCTGGAGCATGGACAAGATCGGGCCGATGTGCCGCAGCGTTGAGGACTGCGCGTTGGTCTTCGCGGCCATCCACGGCTCGGATGGTGTCGACCCAACAGCCCGCACGGTTTCATTCAACTGGGACCCCTACCGACCGGTGAAATCACTGCGGGTCGGCTACCTGGCCAGCGCGTTCGAAGAGGATGAGCGCTATTCAAATCGTGACTTCGACCTCGAAACGTTGCGAGTGCTGCGCGAGGAGGTCGGCCTGAACCTGGTGCCCATCGACGTGCCGGACTTTCCCGTCGATTCCCTCGGCTTCATTCTCTCCGCCGAGGCCGCGGCAGCCTTCGACGAGCTGACGCGGAGCAACCGCGACGATCTCCTTACGCGCCAGCAGGGCGGGGCTTGGCCCAATAGCTTCCGTACCTCCCGGCTGATTCCAGCCGTTGAGTACATCCAGGCGAACCGGGCGCGAACGATGTACATGCGTCACTTCTCGGAGTCGATCCGAGACATCGATGTTTTTGTAACTCCCACCCGCCGCGGCGGCATGGTCGGCGCCACCAACCTGACCGGGCATCCCTGCGTTGTGGTCCCCAATGGGTTCAACGACGATGGCATGCCGGTCAGCATCTCCTTTCACGGTGGGCTGTACCGGGACGCCGAAGCATTGCTGGTGGCACATGCCTACCAGCAGCACTCAGATTTCCATCTGCGCCACCCCGACGTCGACGCTCAGCCGATGCCGGAGGTCGGCAAGGAAGAGAGCTGAACGATGAGAATCGCGAGGAAGTTTTCCGGCTTATGTGTGCTGGCGATGTTGGCTGCTCTTTCCATCGGGGTCGTATCGGCCACAACACCGGCCCTCGCGGGACCCGCCCCGGCGATCCCGCCCGCACGCCAGGCCACCGGCGCCGCCCTGTACGACTTCGCAGCCGAGAATGCGAAGTCCGAGGCCCTCGATCTCGACAACCTCGACCCCGCGGTGCTGCGTGAAATCTTCGCGCATCGGCGTCAGCGCGTGCTCGCCGCCATGCCCGACGAATCGGCGATGATCGTGTACGCGACGGAGGCGCCGCAGCCTCGACGGCTCGAGTTCCAAGTGGAGCACAGCGAGAACCACGACTTCATCTTCCTGACAGGACTCGAGGGCCTCGACAGCCTCGATTCCGCCCTGCTGCTGCTACCGACCCCGGAGAAGAACTGGGAGGTGCTCTACACCTCCGGCGACGTGGAGATGATCCGCACGATGACGGGCATCGAGGAGGTCAAGCCTCTGGCCCGCCTCGAGGAGGAGCTCTCCGCAGCCATGACCGACTTCCGCGACATGCGGATCACGCAGATTCGGCGCTGGCCACTGTCCGCGGCCCTGGCGAAGGCTTGGGGTGAGGACGAGAAGGCCCTCTACCTGAACTACCCGCGATTTCTACGTCTCGGAATGCCCGAGCCGCCGCGTCTGGAGATTTTTGCCAAGATCGAGCGCTTTTCTCCTGAGATGGATCTGCGCGACGCCGCCGGCATTCTCGACCGCGTGCGTATGCTCCATGACGCCTACAGTCTGGCGAGCTTGCGCCGGGCCGTGGCCATCACCCACGAGGGAGTCGTCGAGGGCCTGAGCGTCATCCGTCCCGGGATGACGGAGCTCGAGGCGATGGAGACGATAGATTTCGTCTACCGATACCGGGGTGCCTATCTCGGCTTTCCCACGTCTGTGCGCGCGCACGGAACGGCGGGAGGCCGAGAGACCCGTGAGATCCCCGAGGGCTACATTTCGTTCGTGCCGCGCTCGGGGGCGAGACGCGTAGAGGCCGGCGGATGGATCCACATCGACACCGGCGCCTCATTCAGCCACCACTCCGCCGACGTGCAGCGCAACATGCCGGTCGACGGCACCTTCACCGAGGAGCAGCGCCGCTACTACGAGATCGTCCTCGATGTGCAGAAGACGGTGATCTCGATGGTGCGCCCGGGAGTCACGTGGTGGGAGCTGCACAACAAGGCCGTCGAGATGCTGCGGGACGCCGGCGGCTACGACCGCAGCTACACCTACGGTATCGGCCACTTCATCGGCATGGAAGTGCACGATGAAGGTGACTATGTGACGCCGCTCCAGCCCGGTATGGCGATGGCCATCGAGCAGGGATTGGCTCTGCCCAACGGCGTCCGCTTCGCACTCGAGGACGACGTGCTGGTTACCGAGAACGGTTACGAGTGGTTGAGCCGCGACATCCCCATCGAAGTGGCGGACGTGGAGGCGATGGCAGCTCGCACCAGCAGCTTCGAACCCTTCGTCACGAAGCGGCGCGACTAGGCCACCAGTATCTCGACGATTCGTCACGAGGGTCGGAGTAAACCTATCCGGCCGCGCCGGCATCACAAGATCTGAACCCTTCAAAGCTGGAGGGATCAGTTCTTCATGGATGCC
>CALAKE010000145.1 GCA_937922775.1 uncultured bacterium
CCCGATTCTCTCTTGCCCATGGTGCCGTTCCTCGATTCGGTTCCCGGTGCAGGCGTGTAGGTCGCGAGTGTTCGACCTTGTCAGTCTAGCCGCCTACCGCCGCGTCTCTCAGGCCTTCCGCCCGAGTGGCCAAGCGGCCTCCTGAGCGGTCGGCACGAGGTCACGAGCGGGGACGAGATTGCGGGCGCCGGAAGGGGCGAGGGCACGAGTGGACCCTCATCTACACCAATTCGTGGTCCGTGAGGAGAGGACCTCACCAGCCGAGGAGTCGTCGGAGCTCTCGCGCCCGCCGGCGCGAAACGTGGATTTCCCTCTGAACGGGGGGCTTCAATGTGGCGCAGAAAGTACCTGAGAACATCGGGGCGAGATGGTCCACCCAGCCGAGATTGACGATGGCGGAGCGAGAGACACGAAAGAACGGTGGGCACGCCAGCCGCTCCTCGACCTTGCCGAGGCCGTGCCGAAGCCGAAACCGGCCGTCCGGCGTGTACGCCCAGGCGATGCCGTCCTCGAGTATCAGGCAGGCCACCTCGCTCAAATCGAGCTGCAAGATCTTGCCGGCCCGGTGCGCGGCGATAAACCCGACGCTCTCCGCCCCTCCCGCGGCCGACGCATTTGCCGTCGGCCGCGCCGGAGCCTCGGACTTGCTGTCGTCTCGCGGCGAGGACGGTGCATCGGCCGCCGAGGCTCCCGCCTCACCACGATTGCGCTGCCAGAGGACCTTGCGGGCACGGCGCAAGGCCCGATCGATCTGCGACCGCTCCACCGGCTTCACCAGATAGTCGATTCCCGCCAGCTCGAATGCCTCGACGGCGTGCTCCTCGAACGCCGTGGTGAAGATAGCCAGAGGTCTGAGCTCCTCGGGGAGCTTGCTTCTCAGCTCGCGGAGAGCAGCGAGCCCATCGCCGCCAGGCATTCTGACGTCGAGGAAGACCACGTCGGGCCGATGCTCCAGGGCCGCAGCGACCGCGTCGTCTCCAGATGTCGCCTCAGCCACTACCTCGACGTCCTCATGGTCCTTCAGCAAGCGTCGTAGCCGCCGTCGTGCCAATGGCTCGTCGTCAACGACCAGTGTGCGAATGCTCATCGTGGCACCTGTATCTCGACCCTCAAGCCCGCCACATCGCCCCGTGTGGCGGAAAACCGCGCCGTGCCACGATATGTCAGCATCAATCGGCGGCGGACGTTTTCGAGTCCACCTCCTGCCCCAGCGGTCCCAGCAGCATCTTCGGGTAGGAGCTCGCCGGGCCCCACGGCAGAGACTCCGTCGAGTGCACCCACCTGCCGCATCACGCTCTCCGGTAGTCCCGGCCCGTCGTCACTGACTGCGATGGACACTGTGTCGGCTTCCCCCATGATCTCGATGTAGATCGTACCGCCCTGGGGGCGGGGCGCCACCGCATGTTGCACAGCGTTCTCAACCAGAGGCTGCAAGATGAGCCCAGGGATCTGTGAATCAAGGAGGGCCTCGTCGACGCGGCGTTCAACCCTCAGCCGATCGCCGAGCCGAGCGTGCTCGACTCGCAGGTACCTCTCCACCGCCTCCAATTCCTGAGAAATCGAGACGCGGCCCGAAGCGGACGACCGCAGACTGTAGCGAAGCAGATGCGCAAGATCCCCGATGAGGTCCTCGGCAAGATCGGGATCGTCGTGGGTCAGCTCCGCCAACGCGTTGAAGGCGTTGAAGAGAAAGTGGGGATTGATCTGCGCCTGCAGTGCCTTGAGCTGAGCCCGCAACGCGGTCTCGCGCATTGCCGACACGCGCATGCGATGCTCCTCGACTTCACGCCGCATCCGCGCATGCGTGTAGACCGCGGCCGCAATGGCAAGCCCCAACAACGCAGCACCGAGCATCAGACCAACGGCCTGGCGCCAGACCAACAATAGGTAGGTGATGCCGCCGTAGGTGGGCAACGCCAGCGTTGCCCACACCGCGAGCATCGTACCGAGAAGCACGACGGCTACGTTCAGCGGCCGGCGCAGAAACTCGGGAAAGGAGGCGTACGTCGGGGCCAAAGCACGTCGCACGACCACGCCCGAGACGAGACCGCAGCCGAGGGCCCACAGCGGTTGCCAATCGTCATGCAGGTACTGGAGCAACAGGAGTGCGGCCATGGAACCGACAATCGAGAAAACCAGATCGCTGAGGAGCCCACCCCAAAATCCTGGCTTCACTCTGTCGTCCCCTCCTTGTTGCGACTCCACCGCAACACGAGCAAAGTCAGATCGTCAAACTGATCGGCACCACCGGTATGGGTATCTACCGCGGCGAGGACCGCATCGAGGACCCGCCTGGCACCGCCATCGGCATTCTGCCCGATGGCCTCCTTCAGTCTGCTCTCCCCGAACTCCTCCTCGGCCCTGTTCATCGACTCGGTGACCCCATCGGTATAGGTGAGTATCAGGTCGTCAGCGGAAAGATCGATCCTGTGCTGTTCATAGGTCGCGTCCGCGAACAGACCGAGGGGCATGCCGCCGCCCTCGAGGCGTAGGAACTTATTCTCGCGCCGGAGCATCGGCGGGTTGTGCCCGGCGTTCACGTATTCGAGGCAACCCTCCTCGCTCAACCGCCCGACGAAAAAGGTGGCGTAGCGTTCAGGCGAAGTTCGCTTCACCAGGAACTGGTTGACGCGCCGGCAGACTTCCGCCAAATCGTGCTCAGCGTCGCAGACGCCGAGGAACGACGACTGCAACGTCGACATGAGTAAGGCGGCGGCGACGCCCTTGCCGGATACATCTCCAACCGCAAAGCCAAGACACCCGGCACCGGCTTCAAAGATCTCGTAGTAGTCGCCCCCGACGCTGCGTGAGGGAATGTTCATCGCGTGCGTCTCGACCCAGGGGAGCTCCGGGAACTCCGATCGCAACAGGCTCTCCTGGATACCCTTCGCGAGGCGTAGGTCCTCCTCCAGGCGCTCCCTCTGGGCGATCTCTTTTAACAGACGGGAGTGGGTATAGATCACGGAAGCAAGAGACAAACCGAGGAAGACCCCGACGGCCAGTAGCGCGACCGCCTCCCGCCAAACCGACAGCGCATAGGGAAACCCCCCGAAGCGGGGCCAGGCCAGCGTCGCCCAAGTGGCAACAATGGTGCCGAGAAGCACCACTGAGGCATCCAGCGGACGCTGAAGGAAATCGGGGAAGGCTTCGTAGGTTCCCGCCACCATACGGCGCACGAACAGGACAGCGAACATGCCGCAGACCAAAGCCCAAACGGCGAGCCATTCACCGTGCAGATACCAGAGCAGGAAGAGGGCCGCCATCGTCCCGCTGAGCACAAGCACGGCATCGCGGATGACAGCGGACCACGTCTGGCGACGACGTTCCTGGGGCTGAGTATCCGTTGCAGCACCTCCTCAGGTGTTGTGCAGAGAAGGAGCGCGCTGAGGCCGACTACCCCGCTCCTCCACCATGGATTGCTAAGCGCGCGTCAGGTAGTTGCCCGTCGAGGTCTCGATCCGCACCTTGTCTCCAATAGCGACGAAGGGGGGAACCTGCACAACTAACCCCGTCTCGAGCGTCGCAGGCTTCGAACTGGCGCTGGCAGTCGCACCCTTGATCGCGGGCTCGGTTTCGGTGACCTCGAGATCGACCGTCGTAGGCAACTCGAGGCCGACCGGCTCGTCATCGAAAAAATCAACATCAAGGACGAGATTGGCAACCAGGTACGGCAGCGCTTCCTCGATGACCCCCGCCAGCAGATGAATCTGGTCGTAGGTCTCGGAATCCATGAATACGTAGTGGTCGCCTTCTTTGTACAGATACTCGACATTGCGCGAGTCGAGCTGCACCCGCTCGACATCCTCCTGGGACCGGAAGCGACGGTCGACCATAGCTCCGCTGCGCAGATTGCGCAGCCTCGTTTGCATCACCGCCTGTCCCTTACCCGGTGTCACGTGCTGGAAGTCGTGAACGCGGAGGAGCTCCCCATCGATCTGTACGATCATCCCCTTACGCAACTGAACTGCCTGCATCGCTTTCCTCTTCCCGGTGCACTGGCAGGACACCATTTCTCTAGGAGCCCGACCATCAGATCTGCTAGGAACGATCGGTAGTGTACCAGGCACGGGTCATCGAACGGTGCGATCAGGCACCACCGCCGGCGGCAACACAGCGATCAGAAAACTCCTGTACCGCATCCAGATACCGGGTGCCGCCCATGGCCAGGATGTTGTTGTGCCCCGCACCCGGCAGGGAAAGGAACTGCTTCGGTTCGGCAGCGGCCGCATAGACCTCTTGCCCCAGCTTGAAAGGCACAACGGTGTCGACATTGCCGTGGATGACGAGCAGCGGTCGCGAGCGGCTGGCCACCCAAGTAGCAACGGGAAACTCCGAGGCCGCGAGGAAGCCGAGCGGCAGGCCGAAGAACATCCGCCGCGCCATTACCTTGGCTGAGGTGAACGGCGACACCAGAATGGTCCCGGCATGCTCCACTCGGGTTGCCAGTCGCGATGCCGGTGCACACCCCAGCGATACGCCCAAAAGGATCAACCGCTCAGGCGATACGCCCCTCTCCTCTGTCAGGTACGCGTACGCCGCCTCAGAATCCAGATATAGCCCCTCTTCGCTCGGCCGGCCTTCACTACGACCATAGCCCCGGTAGTCGAACAGGAAGACCGACAGGCCCTGCCTCGCCAGGGCCCCGGCGTGCGGCGCACGGTGTGTCAGGTTTCCGGCGTTGCCGTGAGACCAGAGCAATACCGGTGACCCGGAGTCGGGCGCTCCCCCTTGTGCCTCGATCCACCAGCCATGCAGGGCAGCCCCATCGGCAGCTTCAAACCAAACCTCTTCCGCCTCGACCCCGAGCAGGGCAGGGTCCCAAACTCCAGCCGGATAGCGAAGGGGGAAGAAGATGAAGCTGCGCTCGAGGAAGCGGACGAGGACAGCGAGGATCAGGAACGCGACGAAGATGAACGCAATTGCCTGAACGAGGCGCATCAGACCTGCCCCAATATCTGTCCTCCCGGCTGGAGTCAGCTTTCGGTCAACACGGGCGGCATCTCATCAGCCAGCAGTAGGATCATCTCGTGCTGCATCACGCCGCAGACGTCGGGCGGGCCCTCGGCGGGGATGAGCACGTCAATCTCGGTGCGAGCGCCGAATCCTTGCTCGGCAATGTAGATCCCAGGCTCGATCGAAAAACAGGTGCGCCGCAGCAACTGACGATCATCGTGGGTCTCGAAATCGTCCAGGTTCGCACCGCTGCCATGGATTTCGTCGGTGATGCTATGGCCGGTGCGATGCTGGATCCACTGTCCGAAGCCAGCCGCCTCGAGAACCTCACGCGCAGCGATGTCCGCCTCGTACCCGCGCACCGGCTCGCCCGCCTCGTAGCGGTCTCGTATGAGTTGGAGGGCAGCGTCGCGGGCACCCCGCACGGCTTCGAAGACCTTGACCCTCTCCTCGGGTACCGTCTCGTCGACCTGCGCTGTCCAGGAAATATCCGCGAAAATCTTCCCTTCACCCGGCTCCTTCGCCCACATGTCGAGGAGAAGCCAGTCACCGCGCCGGATGGGACTGCTGCCGTCGGGCCCCGGGGCATAGTGCGGGTCCGCGGCATGCTCGTTGACGGCGACAATCGGCCCGTCTGGAGTGGTCAACCCAACCGACTCGATCTGCTGCAGAATGTACTGCTGCAACTCGTACTCGCTGATCTCCCGGCCGGCCAAGAGACAGCGGCGGACTTCCCGAAAAGCCGCCAGCATCACCTCCGGAAGCACCTTTCCCGCCTGTCGATGGGAGGCGATCTCAGCGTCGTTGAGGGTCGCGGTGAACTGTTGCACCAAGTCGGCGGCGGAAACCACCTCCACCCCGGCCCGCTGGATCATCTCGACGGTACCAGCATCGACCATTGCAACCGGGGGGATGTTGTTCATCGGCG
>CALAKE010000146.1 GCA_937922775.1 uncultured bacterium
TGCCGTTCGATCCCGAGAACCCGCGCCCCGAGTACGCCATGTTGCTAGTCAACGCGACGTCGAGGCCTCAGGTCGACGTCCTCGTGCGCGAATTGGAGAGCTTTGCCAACGCCAACTTCCCCGACCTCAAGGCCGTCGTCATGCCTCTGCCCATGGGCCCCCCGGCCTGGCCACCCATCGAGGTACGAGTCTCCGGGCGTGACACCGAGGTGCTGTTCGACATCGTCGATCAGGTGAAAGAGTTCCTGCGGGAACTGCCTGGAACCAAAAACATCGACGACGACTGGGGTACCCGAATCAAAAAGCTGTTCATCGACGTGGACCAGCCGCGGGCACTGCGAGCGGGCGTGTCGAGCCAGGACATCGCACTGTCGTTGCAGGCCTACCTTACGGGGATCGAGACTACGGAGTTTCGGGAGGGCGACGAGATCATCCCGATTACCCTGCGCTCAGTGGCGAGCCAGCGTCAGGATCTCGACCGCCTCGAGAGCCTGAACGTCTATTCACAGAGCACGGGCACGTCCGTACCGCTTCTGCAGGTTGCCGACGCAAGAGTTGAATGGCAACCAGCTCAGATCTTCCGGCGCGGTCGTCTCCGCACGGTAACGGTCGAAGCAAGCCTCGAGCCTGGCGTGACGGCGACCGAGATCAACGCCCAGCTCACCCCCTGGCTCGAGGAGATCAGTGCCGACTGGGGTCTCGGCTACTTCTGGGAGCTTGGCGGCGAAACCGAGACCGCCGACGAGAGCAATGCCTCGATCAACGCGAAGCTGCCCATTGCGCTGATGATCATCGTGTTGCTCCTGGTGTCGCAGTTCAACTCGATTCGGCGGCCACTGATCATCCTCATGACGATTCCCCTGGCGCTGGTCGGCGTGGCGATCGGACTGGTAGTGGCCGACTCTTACTTCGGCTTCATGACCTTCATGGGGGTGATCTCGCTCGCTGGCATCGTCATCAACAATGCCATCGTGCTTCTCGACCGCATCAAGATCGAGATCGAGGAAAACGGCCTGCCGCCGGCGCGGGCGGTGCTGGAGTCGGCCCAGCGACGCCTTCGGCCGATCCTCCTGACCACCGCGACCACAGTCGGAGGTTTGCTTCCGCTGTATCTGGGGGGAGGCCCCATGTGGGAGCCGATGGCCGTCGCCATCATGTCCGGCCTGATGTTCGCGACGCTGCTCACCCTCGGCGTTGTCCCGATCCTCTACTCACTCTTCTTCAGGGTCAGCTTCAAGGGCTTCGAGTACTGAGGCAGCGCAGAGGTACATGGCCTCGTGCGTGACGACTGACCCAGACCCGCAGCATGCTACTCGGGACTATGTACCTGGAAGAGGCGGAGGCGGCGGGTGTCGCGCGTCCTATGAGTCGCAGAGGTAACTGCACGAGGACATCAAGGCGCGGTCCGGGAGGTGCATCTTCCACCAGCTCTTGGCGCGCTCGGGTGTCCAGGCTTCTTGAAGGGGGATGGCTGAAAGCCGCCTGGCCAGCTCGGAAGCGTCCTCCGGGCGCGCGGCGCGGTCCTTCGCCAGGCAGACACGAACGAGCTCCTCGAGCTGCCCGGGAACTTCGATCTCGGTGTGTTCGGACAACCTCGGGGGATCTGTCTGGACATGGTGCAGAGCCAACCCGACAGGTGTGTCCGCCTCGAACACCTGCATCCCCGTGAGCAGCCAATAGGCGACGCAGCCCAGGGCATAGAGGTCGGCCCGCCCATCGATCTCGCCGTCTCCCAACGCCATCTCAGGAGGAAGGAATGCGGGAGTGCCGACAATGACGCCGTGGGCAGTGAGGTTCTGGGTCTCGCCGGTATCCGCTACCGTGGCCTTGACCAGGCCGAAGTCGAGCACCTTCACGAAGTCGTAGTCGAGATCCTTCCGGCAGACGAAGATATTCGTCGGCTTGATGTCACGGTGGATCAGGCCACACCGATGTGCCTCGGCCAGGGAGTGACAGACGCCACGGAGAATGTGGACGGCCCGTTCCGGTGACACTGGTCCGAACTCTTTGACCAATCTTTCCAAATCCAGGCCGTTCAACAGCTCCATCGCGTAGTAGAACGACCCTGATTGCGTTGCCCCGAAGTCATACACATCAATGGTATGGGGCGAGTCGAGGTTTGCCGTGGCCTGTGCCTCGCGCTCGAAGCGTCGCAACGCGGGGCCGGGCGATCCCTCGGCTACCAGGGTCTTGTCGCCGATGAGCTTTACGGCCGCGGGGCGTGCCAACAGCTTGTGCTCCGCCCGCCAGACGTCGCCCATGCCTCCGCTGCCGAGCAGCTCGACCAGCCGGTAGCTGCCCATCTCCTTCGCTCTGGCGACGTCGACATTGAGGCCGTACACCACGCGAGAGGCCCCGTAGGCAAGCACCACGCAGAACAGCGGGGTGAGCGAGACCTCGATGAGATCACGGGCCACCACGGCGGTGGCTCCGCCCGCCTGAAGAATGAGGAGGCCGAGCGGTGCAGTCGAGGCAGCCGCCAATGCTGCGATCAAGGTTCGCCCGGGCGGGGTCGGGATGAGCAGTGGGAAAGCGACGATCATGATGCTCGTCCACGTGACGTCGGGTAGCCCACTGCCGGTACGAAGATCGGCCCAGGGAAAACCTATCGACACGACGAAGCACATCACCACCTCGTAGGCGAGACCGAGGTGAAGGATTGTGCGGTGGCTGATGCCAGGGTTTCGGCTGGCGATATGCACGGCAACCGACGCCAGCCCATTGACGATATAGACGCCGAGCAGGACCCGCGTGGCCTCCGTCCCCATCGCGACCTCGATCGCGATTGCCGCGACGCAGAAGCAACTGAATACCAGCGTGAGAAAACGCAGCCGCACGCGCGCCTTCTCGAGGAGCTCATCCGGGAGGTCGCCGAGGCTTCCCCATGTGCCCCAACCCGATGTGATCGGGGCCTCGAGGGGCCGGAGGGCCTCGGCGTCATTCACTCGTGATCTCCTGGTTGCTGTGATTCAGGATCACTCGCCCGAGATTGTCACCGACATCGGACTGTACGACAACAGGAGCACGCCAGATGAGTGTCGAAAGCACCTAGCCTGCGTTCCTCATCGCGCTCCTGATACGGACGTGGGCAGGCCCGCGCATTCTGCGCGGCCCCGAAGGACCTGGGTAAGGTTGACCCGATTTTGGTGGCGTCGCAGACTCAATCTAAGACTAAACGATCACTACACCTTCACACGGGCTGCTCGGTCCCATAGAGCGCCAAGTGAGACGCCTGCCATGAGAATGAAGGTCCTGGTAGTTCTTTCAGCCGGTCTCGTGGCCGCGCTAGCTATTGCGGTTTCGAGTTGTACCGAGGCGCCGCCAGCCGGAGCGCCGCCGGCCGGGCGCCCGAACATCCTACTGATTGTCGCCGATGACCTGGGCGACTCGGATATCGGCTCCTTCGGCGGGGAGATTGCCACTCCGGCCCTCGATCGGCTGGCGGAGGTAGGCCTACGGCTATCCAACTTCCACGTGCTTCCCAGCTGCTCACCTACTCGCTCGGTGCTGATGTCCGGCACAGACAATCATGTCGCCGGCATGGGGACGATGGGGGAAGTGCTCACACCCGAGATGGAAGGGCGTCCCGGCTACGAGGGGTATCTCAACTTCCAGGTCGCAGCCCTACCGGAGGTGATGAGAGCGGGCGGCTACCGCACGTACATGTCGGGCAAGTGGCACCTCGGCTATGAGGAGGAGACCGGCCCATTCGCAAGAGGCTTCGAGGAGTCTTTCGCGCTCGTGCCCGGCGGAGGCAGCCACTGGAACGACCGCAGGCCGCTGTCGCCTCCGCAGACGATGCTGTACCGGCGCAACGGGCAAGTAGTTGAGGAGCTGCCGGAAGACTTCTACTCGACCACGTACTACACCGACCGCATGCTGCAGTTCATCGAGCAGAGTCAGGAAGACGACCGGCCGTTCTTCGCCTACCTGTCCTATACCGCTCCTCACGATCCGTTGCACGCACCGAAGGAGTACATCGACAAGTACAGGGGCAGGTACGACCAGGGCTGGGAGGTGTTGCGCGAGGAGAGGCTGCGGACCCTGAAGGACCTCGGCATCGTGCCCGAGGACGTCGTGGCGTTTCCGTGGCTCGATTCGGTCGAGGCATGGGACGAGATGCCGGAGGAAGAGCGGCAGATGGCCGCGCGCGACATGGAAGTCTATGCCGCGATGATCGACTACATGGATGAGCAGATTCAGCGGGTGTTCGACTACCTGAAGGAGGTTGGCGAGTACGACAACACGATGATCATCTTCTTCTCGGACAATGGCGCCAACGGACATCCGCAAACCGCCTACCCCGGGCAGACCGAAGAGCACATGGGCTCGTTCGACAACAGTCTGGAGAACCGCGGGCTGAGAAACTCCTTCATCGAGCCCGGGCCCGGCTGGTCACAGGCCAGCATGGCGCCCAGCCGGATGTTCAAAGCCTTCACGGCCGAGGGCGGGATCAGAACGCCCTTCCTGGTCAAGCTCCCGGGCGAGATGCCCAACGCCGGCACGATGAATCACTCGTTCTTCCACGTGCGCGACATCATGCCGACGATTCTCGACATTGCCGGACTCGAGCATCCGACAGAGATCGACGGTCGCGAAATCCTCCCGATGCACGGCAGCTCGGTGCTGGATCTCTTCGCCGGGAACGTGGAGGCGCCATCCGCAGAAGTCGGCCGGGTCGGCTACGAGCTCTTCGGCCTGAAAGCCTTCTTCGACGGTGACTGGAAGATCCTGTCGATGCCGCCCCCCTTCGGCCCCGGCGGGTGGGAGCTGTTCAATCTCAGGGAAGATCCGGCCGAGGTGAACGATTTGAGTGCGGAGTACCCGGATCGGCTGGCCGAAATGATCGCTCTCTGGGAGCAATACAAGGAAGCCAACGGCGTACTCGACGTCGAGTTCGCCCTGGGTCAGTAGAGAAGCGGGCCGGGGCGCCGTCAGTCGAATCCGTTGTTGCCGATGGTGGCCTGATGCGCATAGGCGCTGTCTTTCCAAATGCGCTCCTGCGTTTCGAAGTCCACGTAGACCAGACCGAAGCGGCGGCGTTTTCGGTGATGTAGATCCACGGGTGTCCGTACTCCCGATCGATACGAACAAGCACCTCGTAGAGCCCCTCCGGATGGACGTCGCCGCTGTATACCGGTTGCTCGTTGGGGTTGGGGAGTTGCTGAATGCCGAAACGCTGGGAGTCAGGCCAAGCCCGTACCCGCGCGGATGAGTAGTAGTTGACGCCGACCAAACCTACGTGGTTGGCGGCGATCAGGTTCATATCGCCTTCTCGGATGCCAACATCCGCAAGAGACGAGTAGAGCGCCAACATGTCCTCTGGGTACTCGCCCTTGAGAACCGGATCGAGGAACCAACGATTGTGCAGCCCGCCCCATTCATGATCAGTCCTAGCTGATACGATCCCTTCACCGCGACCCTGGCGGGGGAGGGAGATGAGCACGGTGTTGCCTGTTCAGCGACGATTCACAGGCGCTTGGCAACAATTTCATTGCCTCGTGGCCCTGCTCGTCATGTCGCTCTCCGTGGCGGTGGGCGGTATGGTCGCGCTCGCGACGCCCGCCCCCGATGAGCTCATACCATCGGCCCCGACCTCGCCTAGAGCCGGCATTCAGGAGCGGCCCAACATCCTGTTCGTGGTCTCCGACGATCTGAATACCCGTATCGGGCCCTACGTAAATCCGTCGCTCGAGCTGCACACGCCCAACCTCGATCGCCTCGCCGCCCGGGGGATGCGCTTCAGCCGTGCCTACTCCCAGTACCCGGTCTGCGCACCCTCCCGCGCTTCCTTAATGAGCGGCCTGTACCCCGAGACCAACGGCGTTACCAGCAACGATTTCGAGACCGGCAATCATCGCATCAGGACCCCGTCCCTCGCTGACCACCCGACCCTCGCCGGTTTCTTCCGTGAGCAGGGCTACTACACCGCCCGCGTTTCGAAGATCTTTCATGTGGGCGTGCCCGGCGGCATCGAGCGCGGAGAAGTTGGCTCCGATGACCCGGACTCGTGGGATTACGCGGTCAATATCATGGCACCGGAAACGCTCACGCCCGGCAACCTCGAGAAGCTGTCACGCGGAGATCACTACGGCTCGGTCTTCGCCCGTATGATCCTGCCTGACGGGCAGGAGCTCACTCAGGCCGATGTGCTCGCCACCGACCAGGCCATCGCGATCCTGGAAAACCGCGCCGGCGCCAAGCCACCCAACGCCACGAATCGCACCAAGTTCAAGGAAGACGCTCCCTTCTTTCTTGCGGTCGGATTCGTGCGCCCGCACGTCCCCCATATCGCCCCGGAGCGACACTTCGCGCACTATCCCGACGACGACATCGAGCTGCCCTTCGTGCCACCCGATGACCTCGACGACGTCCCCGAACAAGCAAAGCGCTTCAGCAACGCCAACCGCTTCGGCATGTACACGGCCGAGCAGCGCAAGGCCATCGCCGCCTATTACGCCAGCGTCAGCTTCATGGACGAGCAGCTCGGACGCCTCCTCGAAACGCTCGAACGCCTCGGCCTGCGCGAGAACACCATTGTGGTCTTCACCTCCGACCACGGCTTCAACCTCGGCGAGCACACGAGCTGGCAGAAGACGAGCCTGTGGGAGGAGAGCGTGCGGGTGCCGCTGATCATCTCTGTTCCGGGTATGAGCACCGCCGGCGCACATTCCGATGCCGTAGTCGAGCTTCTCGACCTTTATCCCACGCTGGCTGAATTTGCCGGCCCGGCCGGTCTGGCCGGTCTGGCCGGTTTGGCAAACGAGGGCGGCCAGGCGCCCACCATTCTGCAGGGCGAGAGCCTCGTCCCGCTCCTCGAGTCACCGGCGGATTCCGACCCCGACGGAACGGCGTACACCATTACCAGCGGCGGTGGCGCCTCGCTACGCACCAGCAGGTGGCGCTACAACCGCTGGGGTGAAGAGGCGAACGGCGACAACGAGGAGCTGTACGACCACGACAACGATCCGATGGAGTTCTTCAACCTCGCGCGTGACCCTGCCCACGCGGCCGTTCTCGAGAGCATCCGTGCGCAATTCGAGCGGGTGCGCGAGGAAGCA
>CALAKE010000147.1 GCA_937922775.1 uncultured bacterium
ATGGAGTGGACGGGGCGGTCCGAAACGCTGACGGTCTTGCAGGCACGGCCGATCACCGCCGCCGTGCCTGACGAGAATGACAAGCGCAATTGGTATATGACTCTTCGGCCCGGTGATGCTCGCCTGAAGGAACTGCGGGACCGTGTTGCCCTGCAGCTGATTCCCGATTTGGAGTCCGAATGCCGCGCCCTCGCGGACGAGCAACTCGATGTTCTCGATGAATCTCACCTTGCCGATGCGATCGAGAAACGCAGCGAGGCCCTCGCCAGGTGGCAGGGAATCTACTGGGACGAGTTCATCCCCTTCGCTCACGGCGTCCGTCGGCTTGCGACCTACTACAACGATGCCGTCCAGCCGAAAGATCCGTACGAGTTCGTCGGGCTGCTGAAGGATCAGCCGTTGCTGGCCGCCCAGCGCAACCGAGCCCTCGGCAGACTGGCTGAGCAGCTCTCTGCCGACGATCCTCTTCGGGAGTCTGTCGAACGACTGCTCGATGAGGACACTGGATCGTTCCAGTGGCAGGCAGCTCGGGAAAAGCTCGTGAGCTCTGCCGACAGTGCGGAGAGCTTCGTTCTCGCCTTCGAGGATCTCAGCGACCGCTTTCTCGATATCTCCTACGACCACCAAAGGCTGCGCGATCAGCCCCTACACCTGTTACGAAACATCCTCGAGCTGGCGAAGCGCCCGAAGCGCTCCGGCTCCGAAATGCCGGCGCCGAGCGATTCCGTCTCAGCGCTCGAACAACGACTGCTCGATGTCGTTGGTCCCGAGCGACACGACGAAGCGATCGACATGATCGACACGGGGCGCGTCAGCTGGAAGCTTCGAGACGACGACAATCTTCTCGTGGCCCAGTTGGAAAGCCAGCTCCTGCACGCCGTGGAGGAGGCCGAGAGACGTCTTCGGGACCTCGAGTTGCTCAGCGGCGAAGGCCGCGCCGGTGCGGCTCATGCCGAGGCGCTGGGCAGGGTGCTGCGCGACCCCTCGACGGGACCGATGGCCATCGAAGCCGGCGTCAAACAACCCGTGATAACGGCGTCGGTGAACCCTCCTGGCGAGACTCCGCGACAGCTCATCGGGCAACCTGCTTCACCCGGCGTCAGCACCGGCCTGGTTCGCTGCGTCCGCGGGAGCGATGATCTGGGTACGTTTCGGCAAGGCGAAGTGCTGGTTTGCGACGCGATTCAGCCGGCTATGACCCATCTGGTCCCGCTGGCGAGCGCCATCGTCGAGCGCCGTGGCGGGATGCTCATTCACGGCGCGATCATTGCCCGCGAGCTCGGCATTCCCTGCGTCAACGGTGTCCGCGACGCGGCCGACATTCTGGAGAACGGCGACCTCGTCACGGTCGACGGCCACTTGGGCATCGTCACCGTAGGAGCCCCCGAGTTCGATCTGGAACTGCGTAGTGTGGGAGAAAGCACCTCGGCAGTGAATCAGAGCGGAGTCGAAGGGGAGAGGGGAGCTAGCGGATGAAGCGAGTCGTGCCTGCTGCCGGGCAGGAATCGGTATGGGACTATCCACGCCCCCCGAGAGTAGAGGCCTGCCCTCGCGTCATCAGAGTAGTGTTCGCCGGGCAGACGATCGTCGAGACGACGGCCGCACAGCGCGTCTTGGAGACCAGCCACCCGCCTGTCTACTACATTCCGATGGGGGAAGTGAAAGAGGGCGTGCTGATTCCTACGGATCGGGGGTCGTTCTGTGAGTGGAAAGGAAACGCTCGCTACTTCGACGTCAGGGTAGGCGATTCCTCCGCCGAGAACGCGGCGTGGGCATACGCGAGTCCAACGGCGGCATTCAGCGCCATCCAGGACCACGTTGCCTTCTATGCCCATCTGATGGATGCATGCTATGTCGACGACGAACAAGTCCGTCCACAGCCAGGCAACTTCTACGGCGGCTGGATCACCGAGGATATCGTCGGGCCCTTCAAGGGTGAGCCCGGCACACAAGGTTGGTAGGCCTGTCGGAGACCGCTCCCGACGCGCCGCGATCTTTCGCCTGAGCTCAGCCGGCCCCGCCCCACATCTCCTCTAGTGCATCTGCGGCCGCCCAGCCGGAGAGCGCGGCGCCTTCTACCCTTGCGCCCCCGAAGGCATCACCGGCGATAACCAGTGGCGGCGACTCGCTGAGAATCAAGCAGGGATCCGGCTGGCCGTCGACAGGCTTGCTGTAGCGCCAGCCGTGCACTTGAAATTCGGTCACGCGGGATCCCAGCCACAATCCCGCCGCATCCAGCAGCTCCTGGCCGCAGGCCTGCCGATCTCGGTTCCAGTTGGCCAAGCTGAACTCGGCGGAGGCATGAATCGTGACAGCCGGTTTGGCCGAGACTCCTTTCATCTGATTATCGGCGATCCAGTCGATGGGGCCCTCGGTCGGGCTGAAGCCGCCCGGCGTCGGTATTCGGGAGAGGCCATCGAGCACAGCCATGACCGCGATGCAGCGTGCGTACTCGATCCCTTCGAGGTGCGTGCGCTTCTCCGTTGGCAGCTCGATTCCCCCGCTTGTCATGAGGTCCAGCGACTGCGGCACCGGTGCCGTGAGTAGCGCGGCCCGAGCCGATAGAGTTTCCGGGCCCTCCAGCCGCGCGACCCAGCCTTCCCGATCAAGGTGAAGCGAAAGAGCCCGTTTGCCGAGGAGGACCTCGACATCGCGAGCGAGATGTTTGGCAACCGCCGTCATCGACGGGCTGCCACGCCAGTGCGGATGAGAGTCGGGCTGCGATGGCGAGCCCCGCCACCACTCCTCGACGATTTCGGCCGCGATCCAGTCATCGACGGCAGCGGCAAAGCGAGGGTTTCTGGCGGTCAAGAACTGCGCCCCATGATCGAAGGTCGCTCCTCCGATGCGGCGGCTCGCCAGACGCCCACCGACACCACGCCCCTTGTCGATCACCAGCACGTCATGGCCCGCGTGCCGCAGCTCCGTCGCGGCCGCCAGCCCCGCCATGCCGGCGCCGACGACCAAGAAATCGGTCTCGAATCGAGAGCTCTTCATGTTGTGTTTCCAGCCATCTTTCCTAGACCCCCGAGCCACGTATCATCTTCAGAGAAAGGCGTCAAAGTAAGGTCCGAGCTCTAGGTGCGAAGTGTCGAGCGGCCGCCGTCGACGCTGATGATCTGCCCCGTAATCCAGCCAGCCTCGGGCGACAACAGGAAGGCCGTGAGCTCGGCGATATCCTCGGGATTGCCCAGCCGCTTCAGCGCATGCATTCCGGCGATGGATGTGGCTGTCTTCTCGTTGGCGAGGAGACCCGCGGCCAGCGGTGTGCGCGTGAGAGAAGGGGCGATGGCGTTGACGCGGACCTGCGGGGCCAGCTCGGCCGCCAGCGACAGCGTCAGCCCGCTCACCGCGCCCTTCGCCATGCCGATCGAAGCATGGAAGCCGAAGCCCTGGACCGCGGCGACGCTGGAAAACAGCACCACGGAGGATGAGCCGTCGCGCTTCTTGAGCGCCGGCAGCGCGGCCTGGATGGCGAGCGCCGCCCCCAGCGCATTGACCCGGAAGTCGGTCGAGAAATCCTCCTCTGTGAGGCGCCGGAGACTCCCCAGATTGATGCTGCCGACTGCATAGACGAGGCCATCCAGCTGCTCTCCGGCCTCTTCCGCTACAAGGGAGAAGAGGTCGGTGTCGTTGACGTCCCCGGTCGTGAAGCTTGCGCCGAGATCCGCCGCTACCGCGGCCAGCTTCTCTTCGCCCCGCCCAACGAGGTGGAGATCATAGCCACGCCCACGAAGCACTCTGCCCGTGGCCGAGCCAATGCCGCCGGAGCCGCCGTAGATCAGTATCTTGTTTGCCATAGAGACTTCTCGATGTGGGGAGTGATCAATGGAGTGCCTTGCCCAGGAGCACCACCTTGTTGGGGAAGATCCTCGGTCTCCCGAGATCTGTCAATCCGACTTCGTTGGCGGTTGTGACCGTCGTTTCGAATGCTTTCTTTGAGACATGAAAGGGCGGTTCCACGACGAGGACGCGGCCGTTTGGTTTCAGGATGGTCGCCAACTCCGCAAAGAGCCCTTGCTGATCGGGGATCTCATGAACCATGTAGAAGGCCAGAACGAAGTCGACAGTCTCTGACAGGCTAATCCCGTGCTCATCGCATTTGTGAAGCGTCACGCGATCTGCGACCTCTGTTCCGCGAATCTTCGATCCTATGATCTGGAGCATCCCGTCCTGCAGATCAGCGGCGATAACGTGGCCGGATGTTCCGACCATTTGAGCCATGTCGAGAGTGAAGAAGCCGGGTCCACAGCCCAGATCCAGAACAGTCATTCCTTCTTCAATGAATGGTCCCAACAACCTCCGGGGATCTTGCAGCCAGCGCCGAATTCGATTGTCCAAGCTGCCAGCCCGTTCAACCGGGCACACATGATGTTCTCGGTCAGGCACCTCGTCGCTCTCCGGTCGGGGGTCTCACATGCGCGCGGTCTTGCACCTCAGGGCTACGGAAGACGGAGTCGGTTCGTATGAGTCTTTCTACAGCATCGATGCAGAACGCGACAGGCGCAATAGCTCGATTCTCAGTGCGGAGCGAAGGCGCAGCGTCCTTGATCTGTGTAGTCGCCTGGCGTTGCATTCAGACCGCGGCGGTCGCCGTGAGCGGCACCTGCCTCTTGTCCGAGACGATCTTGCCATCGAGGACGCGGACGACACGGTGGGAGTAGGCGGCGATGTCGTCCTCGTGGGTAACCAGGATGATGGTCTGGCCATTGGCGTGCAGGTCGACGAAGAGCTGCATGATCTCGTAGGAGGTTTTGGAGTCGAGATTGCCGGTGGGCTCGTCGGCCAGCACGATAGCGGGGTCGTTGACCAGGGCGCGGGCGACGGCGACGCGCTGGCGCTCGCCGCCGGAAAGCTCGTTGGGGCGGTGGTCGGCGCGGTCACCGAGGCCGACCTTGTCCAGCGCGGCCATAGCCTTCTGGTGCCGTTTCCTGGCCCCCACGCCTGAGTAAACCAGCGGCAGCTCGACGTTGTGCAGAGAGGTGGCGCGGGCCAGTAAGTTGAAGGTCTGAAAGACGAAGCCGATCTCACGATTGCGCACGGCGGCGAGCTCATCGTCGTAGAGGCCCGACACCTCAATGCCGTTGAGGCTGTAGGTGCCGCCGGTGGGGGTGTCGAGGCAGCCAAGCAGGTTCATGAGCGTGGATTTGCCTGAGCCCGACGGCCCCATGATGGCGACAAACTCGTTGCGGCCGACGTCGAGATCGACGCCGTCGAGTGCCCGCACCTGAAGCCTGGCCATCTGGTAGAACTTCTCGAGGCCGCGGGCCTGGATGATCGTATCGTTCGCCGGGGCGACGCTCAGGCGCGACGAGTACGGGATTATGCCCTCTGGCCGCACCAGCTCAGAGCCCGATTGGCCTGTCTCGTTTCCTGTTTGCACGGTTGACTCTCTTTCTCTCAGTTGCCCTCTGGCCGCTCCATCACTACTCGAAGCGCAACGATTCGATGGGGTCGAGGCGTGATGCGCGCATCGCCGGATAGAAGCCGAACACGACGCCGATGAGCGCCGCGAATCCGAACGACAGGATGACAGCGTCGGTGGGTATGACCATGGTCCAGCCGAGTTGTTCGGACATGGCGTTCGAGGCGAATACCGCCAGCGCCACGCCGAGCCCGCCGCCGACACATGACAGCACGATGGCTTCGATGAGGAACTGCTGCTGGATGCTGCCGCGGGTGGCGCCGATGGCCTTGCGGATGCCGATCTCACGGGTCCGTTCAGTCACCGAGACCAGCATGATGTTCATGATGCCGATGCCACCGACGATCAGGCTCACCGAGGCGATGCCGGCGAGCAGCAGTGTGAAGGTTTGGGAGCTTTCCGCCATCAGATCCATGAATTGCGACTGACTGGCGATGAAGAAGTCGTTGTCCTGGTCGGGTCGCAGCCGGTGCTGGCGGCGCAGGATGACCTCGATCTCGGCCATTGCCATGTTCATCATGCTCTCGTCGGCCATTCGCACGGTCATGCTGGAAAGACGATCGTTGCCGAACACGCGCCACTGAGCCGTCGACAGCGGGATGACCACGATCTCATCCTGGCTGGTCGGCCCAAAGCCGGCTCCCTTGGCGGCGAGCACCCCGAGTACCTCGAAGCTGATGCCACGAATGCGGACATTTGCCCCCACCGGATCGACGTTGGTGGGAATGAGTTGCTCGGCCACCTCGTAGCCGAGGACGGCCACCCGACGGCGCCCCTCGGCTTCTACTTGGTTGAAGAATCGGCCGGCCTCGAGCTCCCAGTTGTTGACCTCGGCCCAGTTGGCCCAGGTGCCGAGGACCTCGGTGTTGAGGTTGTTGTTGCCCATCTCGATTTGGGCGTTGCCCTCGTACTCGGGCACGACCGCGGTGACACTGGTGGTGCCCTCGAGGATCGCTGTGGCGTCGTCAGTCGTCAGGGTCTGCGAGCGCGAGCGTGCCGGGCCGAAGGACATCGTGAAGCCACCTCGCACCGTCAGCAGGTCGGACCCCAGCGACTGGATCCGTTCCTCGACCGCCGACTGTGCCCCGGTGCCCAGCGCTACCATCGTGATCACCGCGGCGACGCCGATGATGACGCCGAGCATGGTGAGCCCCGAGCGCATGGGATTGGAGCGCAACGACCCCAGTGCAACGCGGATAATCTCGAGGAATAACATTCGTTCCCTCAGCCGCCCATTCTGCGGCCGCCGGGTCCGCCACCCGACATGCCCGGAATTACCGAGCCGCCGCCGAAGCGGTCCCGCAAGGCTTCCTGTGAGCGCAAAAGCGACGTGCTCGGCAGGACGACAATCTCTTCGTCCCCGCTGAGGCCGGCCTGCACTTCGGTGAACTCCCAATCGTTGATGCCGGCGAGGATCGGTCGCAGCGAGAGGGCGCCGTCGGCACCGAGCACGAAGACCGCGCCCGTCGGTTCCGGGACGTTCTTGTCATTGGCAGACACGTCGATCTCGAAATCGGATTCGGCGTCGTCCTCGTATGCGGCCGGAATGACCTTCGGCCCAACTGCGACGTCCGAGGAGTCATCCCGCCCAGAAGATCCAGACGGACGGGCGTTACTGGCGGCTGGGTCTCGGAGGAGGCTCCCCAACACACCACCATCCCCAGCCACCAGATTTCGCCCGTTCCCGGCCAACCCGAGTCCCAGTAGGTCGGCCACCTGGTACGCATCCTGCAGACTGCGCACTGCCTCGTTGGCTATTGCCAACACTCCGTGGCGCTGATCGATCACGATGTTGACGTCGGCGTTCATCCCCGGCAGCAAGAGCCCATTGGTGTTGTCGATTCTCGACAGCACGGGAAAGGTCGTTACCGACTGCTGCACGACCGACTGCGGCTCGATCTTGATCACTGCGCCTTGAAACTGAACCTCCGGGTAGGCCTCGACCGTGCTGTCCACAACCAGCCCCGGTCGCACCTTGCCGACGTCGATCTCGTCCACGAGGGTCCGGATCTCGAGCTCGGAGAGGTCGGCCATCTTCACCAGCGTGGTTCCGCCCGACACGTTCGACATACTGGAGGTGATGACCTGCCCCTCCTCTACTGTCTTGGCGATGACGGTGCCCGAGATCGGAGCTGTCACGGTGGCATCCTCGAGGTAATCCCTGGCGAGCTCCAGTGATGCCTCGGCGCGCAGAAGCTGTGCCTCGGCGTTGGTGAAGTTCTGCTCGCTGGTCTCGAGGTCGTTCACCGAGATCAGGTCCTGACCGTGCAGGTCGAGCGCCCTGTCGTACTGACGTTGGGCGATCTTCAGCCGCGTGTCGGCTGACTGGTGGTCGGCCTCGGCCTGCTTGAGCTCCTGCGAAAGGATGCGGGTGTCGACCTGGGCGATGAGCTGGCCCTTTTCGAGGTGATCACCCATCTCCACCGGCATGTTGATGATTTCGCCTGAGGCCTTCGATTTGACCTCGACGATCCTGACGGGCTGCAACACGCCTGTGGCGGTAACGGATACCGTGATGTCGCGGACCTCGGCCTGCACGGTGAGTAGCTCTTCCTGCTCGTCGGCCTGCGCGTCAGCGTTGTAGTAGGTGTAGGCGTAGTAGCCACCACCCACGAGGCCGGCGAGGACCGCAACCGTTGCTAGTTTCCTCATCAGCTTCTTCAGAGCCTTCATGGCTACCTCCTACTTCCTGTCGATCTCGTTATCCGTTCGTTCGTCTGGTTATCGACCGTGGACCAGGGCCACGGACGATGTCGTCCGCGGCCCCAGCCGCCGGTCACGCCTCTAGCGTTGTCTTCGTGCGCGTGGCGCCCTGTCCTCGCTGGGACGACGGCGCGGTGTGCGGTCGCCAAAATCGTTCAACTGCTCGATTTGCTCGGCGCTGAGAATCCCTCGCACGTTGCGCCGGTAGCGCAGGGCCGCCATCTGTTCCTCGACCCGCAGGCCGGCCACCTCGTTCATCTTCTGCTCGACGACGGCGAGGTCGGAGCTTTCGTCCTTCAACAGCTCGGCCAGATCGAGGCCCACGAGCTTCATCGACGCGTCGCGCTCGATCTGCTGGCGCCGGTGCGCCTCGAGCGCTTCCTCGATCCCCTGCTTCTGCACGTCGTTCAGGCCGATCTCCTCGGCCCCCCTCAGGGCCCGGCTGGCCAGGTCGAATCGTCCACCGGCGATGGCCGCGCGACCTCCTCGTGCGCCCATGGGGCCACCGGGCATTCCCGACCGACGCCCCTGCGCTCCCGCCGCGAAGCCGGGCCGCCCACCCCTCATTCCAGCGTGGGCTCCACCGCCGCCTCGGAAGTATGCGGCCCAACGTTCAAACATGCCTGCGCGTCCCGCACGGCCCGCACGTTCTCCGCCTCTCATGTCTGCCTGGGCGCCTTGCTCTTCGATGGCTACGGCCTCCTGCTCCAGGGTCGGTGTCTGTGCCCAGGTGGGCACCGTGACAGCGAGCGTGGCGGCGACTGCCAATACGAAGACACACACCAAAGCGAATCGTGCGCTACCGATGTATTTGAGTAGATCGAGCATTTCCGACTCCTTCTCCCGAGGGGCCCGAGGTCGTGATGGCTGGGGTTCTATCCGTTCCCCGACGCCTCTTGGATGGGACCTTCCATCGTCCATTTCCATCACTCCTGTGGGGTCCTTCTCGTCCCTGATTGCTATGACGAGAATTGTCGCAAATGGGATGTTCAGGCTCGGTTAACGTGAAGTAATGATTTGTAAAAGAAGGACGAGCGCCTTTTACATTTCTTTACGGGCGCATCGGCGTCGGTGTTGGGGAGCCCGTGATAAGTTGAATTCCATGGATCACGTCCTTGTAGTCGATGACGATGTTGAGCTCTGTGAGCTCGTCGGCGAATACTTGAAATCGGAAGGATTCGAGATCGAGGCGGTCGACAACGGCGATGACGGCGTTGACCGTGCCCTCTCGGACGATCACTCGCTCGTCATCCTCGATGTCATGCTGCCGGGCATCAACGGCTTCGAAGCGCTGCGGCGCATCCGTGCCAAATCGCAGATTCCGGTGCTCATGCTGACGGCCCGGGGAGAAGATGTGGATCGCATCGTTGGCCTCGAGATCGGCGCCGACGACTACCTGCCGAAGCCCTTCAATCCACGCGAGTTGGTGGCGCGTATTCACGCCATCTTGCGTCGCGCACGGTCCGGTCCTGGCGACGGGGTGGCGCCGGCGGTGCAGGAGCCACTCAACGTTGGGGATGTCGGAATGGACTTCGGCACACGAACCGTGCTGCGCGCGGGCGAGGAGGTGGGGCTCACGGCAATGGAGTTCGATGTGCTCGAAGTCCTGCTTCGTTCGGCCGGCCAGGTTGTGCCCCGTGAGGATCTCGTGGAGCAGGTACTCGGCCGCATCTACTCACCCTACGATCGCAGCATCGACGTGCACGTCAGCAACTTGCGCAAGAAGCTTGGCCACGAGGTGGACGGCAATGAGCGCATCAAGGCCATCCGCCAGGTTGGATACTTATACGCCTTTCCCGGTGGCAAGGACGGCGGCGAACAAGGAGATGGGTAGGTAGCACCGTCATGCGAACCCTCTACTTGAAGATCTTCGTGTGGTTCTGGCTGGCGATGGTGCTGGTTGGCTCTGTATTTGTGATTTCCGCTGCCACCCTGATGAGGCAAGACGTATCTGACGAGTGGCGACCGATGATCGGTGGCAGCTTGGCCATGATGGCGAACCGCGCCATCGAAGTTTACGAACGCGAGGGCGGCGAGGCCCTGGGAGAGTTCTTGCAGTCGTCTGAGCGGCGCACCCGCTCGACTCAGCTCCTGTTCAACGACGAACTGGAGGAGTTGGCGGGACGAGATGTCCCGGACGAGGCGAGTGACCTGGTTTCCCGGGCATTTGAAACCGACGAGACGATCTTTGCACAGCTCCAGCGCAGGCAGTTTGCCGCCCGCTTCGTGGAGGGCCCCACGGGTAGCCGCTACGTCATCATGAGCCAGATGCCGCGTGGGAGGCCCGGCCGCCGGCCGCCGCGGACGCTCGGCTCCTACTTCTTCTGGCTCGACGAACCGCGAGAGGTGCTGATTCTGCTTTTCGCTGTCGCCGCCACCTCCGGTGTCGTTTGTTACGGCCTCGCCCGGTATCTCGTGGCGCCGGTACAGAA
>CALAKE010000148.1 GCA_937922775.1 uncultured bacterium
CACCCGTGCGCCCGGGTTCGCCGCGCGCCGGTCACCAGGGAGAAGTTTCAGATGTTGCGTAGATTCGTCGTGTTCTCGGTATTCGTATTGATGGCATTCGTCACGGCATCTGTATCTGTGACTGCCATTGCTCAGGATCAAAACAAGCCCAACATTCTGGTCGTCTGGGGCGACGACATAGGGCAGTCGAACATCAGCTACTTCACCCGTGGCGTGATGGGTTATCACACCCCCAACATCGATCGCATCGCCGACGAGGGCATGGCCTTCACCGACTACTACGGCGAGCAGAGCTGCACCGCCGGCCGCTCGTCGTTCATCATGGGCCAGAGCGTGTTCCGCACCGGCCTCAGCAAGGTCGGCCTGCCCGGCGCCGAGATCGGCATGCGCGTCGAGGACCCGACGATCGCCGTGATTCTCAAGGACTTGGGATACGCCACCGGGCAGTTCGGCAAGAACCATCTCGGCGATCGCGACGAGATGTTGCCCACCAACCACGGCTTCGACGAGTTCTACGGCAACCTCTATCACCTCAACGCCGAGGAGGAGCCGGAGCTCGAAGACTATCCAGGAGACATGGTGCTGGCCGACGGGCGCACCTTCCGAGAGGCTTATGGGCCGCGTGGTGTGATCCATAGCTTTGCCGACGGCCGCATCGAGGACACCGGCCCGCTGACCAAGGAGCGGATGGAGACCGTCGACGACGACACCGTCGATCGCGCCATTGAGTTCATCCGGCGTGCTGAGGGTGCAGGGACGCCCTGGTTCGTATGGTGGAGCGGGACGCGCATGCACTTCCGCACCCACGTCAAGGAGGAGCTGCGCGGCATCTCAGGCCAAGACGAGTACTCCGACGGCATGGTCGAGCATGACATGCACATCGGTAAATTCCTCGATCTGCTCGACGAGCTCCGGATCGCCGACGACACGATCATCTTCTACAGCACCGACAACGGCCCTCACTACAACACCTGGCCTGACGCCGCCTCGACGCCGTTTCGCGGCGAGAAGAACACCAACTGGGAGGGCGGCTGGCGCGTGCCTGCGGCGGTGCGCTGGCCGGGGCACATTCCCGCCGGCTCCGTGACCAATCAGATCGTTCATCACATGGACTGGTTCGCCACCTTCGCGGCAGTGGCCGGCAAGCCGGACATCAAGGAAGACCTGCTCGATGGCTATACCTCGAGTGCGCTGGGTCGCGACTACCGCGTCCACATCGATGGCTACAACATCCTGCCAATGCTCACCGGCGAGACCGACACGAGCGGCCGCCACGAGATCTTCTATTTCTCGGACGACGGCGACCTGACCGCACTCCGGTACGATGACTGGAAGCTGATCTTCATGGAGCAGAGGATCGAGGCAACTCTGGAGGCATGGGCGAATCCCTTCACGCCGCTACGGATGCCGCTGATCTTCAACCTGCGTCGTGACCCATATGAGCGCTCGCAGATCACATCGAACACCTACTACGACTGGCTCCTCGACCACGTCTTTCTGCTTGTTCCAGCGCAGCAGTACGTTGGGCGATTCTTGGAGACCTTCGTCGACTATCCTCCGCGTCAGAAGGCGGCGAGCTTCTCGCTCGACCAGGTGATGGAGAAGTTGAGCAATCCGGGCGGAAACCAGTAGCAGGCCGGGGAACACGACTCATCCGCCCGCGCTGGGACCCGCGCCTTAGTCGGACCCGGCCCAGCAAGGACTTCAACCGGCGTGTCTGGATCGCGACGGCGGTGGCGGCAATGCCACCGCCGTCGCTTTCTTTGTGGGCCCTGCACGCGGCCTTACTGCGTTAGCCCCGAGGTTGGATCTTCCGCGTTCCGCCTACATCGCATTGCCGTTCCTCCTATACGGAATTCGCTCTGCTCGGTCGCGTATGGTATTCCTTCATGACCGCCGGTGGTTCTCCACCATCGCCTGCCCCTTCCAAGTCAAAACGGGATTGTCATGAACGATACCGATCGCACCTCGCCTCCGATCATCTACACGTGGACCGACGAGGGGCCCGCCCTCGCAACCTATGCGTTCCTTCCTGTGATTCGCGCTTTCGCTGCCGCCGCGGGTGTTCCCGTGGAGACTCGCGACATCTCCCTGGCTGGTCGGATCCTGGCTGTGTTCCCTGAGCTGCTGGGTGACAACGCTGTCCCCGACGACCTCGCCGAGCTCGGCCGCTTGGTCGACACACCCGAGGCCAACATCATCAAGCTGCCTAATATCAGCGCTTCGGTTCCCCAGATGAAGGCGTGCATCGCCGAGCTTCAAGGCAAGGGGTTCGCGCTCCCCGACTATCCGGAAGAACCGGCGAATGACGAAGAGAAGGCGATCAAGGACCGCTACGATGTGGCCAAGGGCAGCGCCGTCAATCCGGTGTTGCGGCAGGGCAACTCCGACCGACGCGCGCCGACGTCGGTGAAGAGCTTCGCCCAGGCACATCCGCCGCGCCCGTATTTGAAGGACTGGCCCGAAGACTCCGCCACCCATGTGGCGACCATGGACGGCGGCGATTTCTGTCACAACGAGGCCTCGGTCACGCTGGAGGCGGACACCACGGCGCGCATCGAGCACGTGACCCAAGACGGCACCGTCACGGTGCTGAAGGAATCGTTGCCGCTGCTGGCGGGTGAAGTGCTGGATGGCACCTTCATGAGCCGCGGCGCCTTGGAGACCTTTCTAGCGGAGCAGATCCAGGACGCCAAGGACAAGGGCGTGCTCTTCTCGCTCCACCTGAAAGCGACCATGATGAAGGTCTCCGACCCCATCATGTTCGGTCACTGCGTGCGTGTCTTCTTCAAAGATGTCTTCGACAAGCACGCCGCCGTCTTTGAAGAGCTCGGCGTCGACCCCAACCAGGGATTCGGCGACGTCGTGGCGAAGATCGCCCGTTTACCGGAGGAACAGCGCCGTGTCATTGAGGCCGACATCCAGGCAGCGTTCGACAACGGCCCCGGCATCGCCATGGTGAACTCCGACAAAGGCATCACCAACCTGCACGTGCCCAGCGACATCATCATCGACGCGTCGATGCCGCCGATGATTCGCGACTCAGGCCGCATGTGGAACGCCGACGGCGAGCTGCAGGACTGCAAGGCCACAATCCCCGATTCGAGCTACGCCGGCGTTTACGCCGCGGTGGTGCAGGATGTCCAGGCGAACGGCCAGTTCGACCGGACCACGATGGGCAGCGTGCCCAATGTCGGCCTCATGGCCCAGAAGGCCGAGGAGTACGGCTCCCACGACAAGACCTTCGAAATCGCCGCCGATGGGATCGTGCGGGTGGTCGATGGTGATGGCAACACTCTCCTCGAGCATGAAGTAGAGGCCGGCGACATCTGGCGCGCCTGCCAGGCCAAGGACATCGCGGTTCGCGACTGGGTGAAGCTGGCCGTGACCCGCGCCCGGGCAACCGGCGCTCCGGCGGTCTTCTGGCTCGACAGCGACCGGGCCCACGACCGCGAGCTGATCAAGAAGGTCAAGGTCTACCTGCGGGACCACGACCGCGAAGGTCTGCAGGTCGAGATTCTGCCGCCGGTGGAGGCCGTGGAATTCTCGCTCGAGCGGATTCGTCGCGGGGAGGACACCATCTCGGTGACCGGCAACGTTCTGCGTGACTACCTCACTGACTTGTTCCCGATCCTGGAGATCGGCACTAGTGCCCGCATGCTTTCGATCGTGCCCTTGCTGAACGGCGGTGGCCTGTTCGAGACGGGCGCCGGCGGCTCGGCCCCCAAGCATGTCCAGCAATTCGAGAAGGAGGGCCATCTGCGCTGGGACTCGCTGGGCGAGTACATGGCGCTGGCGGCCTCGCTCCAGCATTTGGGCGAGTCGTTCGACAACCCGTCCGCCCTGGTTCTGGCCGAGACACTGGACAAGGCTGTGGCCACCTACCTGGAGAATGGGCGCTCGCCCTCGCGCGTGGTCAACGAGCTCGACAACCGCGGCAGCACCTTCTACCTGGCCCTCTACTGGGCACAGGCGCTCGCCGAGCAGACGACCGACCCGGCTCTGGCCGACCACTTCCGCCCTGTGGCAGCGGCCATGGCGGAAAACGAGGCGGCGATCGTCGAGACGCTCATCGACGTGCAGGGTGAGCCGCAGGACGTGGGCGGTTACTACAAGCCCGATCTCAACCGGGCCAACGCGGCTATGTGCCCGAGCGCAACTCTCAACGAGATCCTCGACGGCGTATAGGGGCCAGGCGGCGCACGCGCTCAGAGTGAGGGAAACAGCCGGCACTACCGCTCCTCAATCCAAGGCCGCGACGGCCGTAGCGGCCTGTCGCCGCGACCGGTTACTCGTGCCGAA
>CALAKE010000149.1 GCA_937922775.1 uncultured bacterium
GATCAATTTCCATTCTCCCTTCCGGATGATGGAGGAAGGGTCTCCGCCCTGGTTCCCGTAGTGCGGATAATGCCAGTACTTCGCCCACCAGCATCTCGTACAGCATCGCGCCCAACGAGTAGACATCACTGCGTGCGTCCAACTCCCGGTCACCCATGGCCTGTTCGGGGCTCATGTAGTGAGGCGTGCCGATGCTGAGCCCGGTTTCCGTGAGCCGAGCGCCACCGGCCTGGCTCACCGCCAGCGCAATGCCAAAGTCAGCGACCAGTGCCTGACCCTCGTGCAGCAGCACGTTTTCGGGCTTGATGTCCCGGTGAATCACGTCACTGCGATGAGCGTAGTCGAGCGCCGCGGCGACGGACTTGGTAATCTCGAGCGCATGCTCTACGGACAGTTGCTTCTCGTGGTCAAGCTTGTCTCGGAGCGTCTCACCCTCGACGTACGGCATGACGTAGTAGAGGAACGAATCTGCCTCGCCGCTGTCGTAGAGCGGGAGGATGTTGGGGTGCTGCAGATTTGCTGTCACCCGGATCTCGGTCAGAAATCGCTCTGCTCCGATCACGGCCGCGAGTTCCGGCTTGAGCACTTTGAGGGCGACCTTGCGCTCGTGCTTCAGGTCGTGGGCGAGAAAGACGTTGGCCATCCCACCCTGACCCAGCTCACGCTCGATCGCGTAGCGGTCAGTGAGTGCGACGTTGAGTTGGGAAGTGATCTCTGGCATATGGTCTTCTCTTGTCAGTCACTACAGTCCGCGGTTGCATGGTACGGCTTGGACGGTACGCCGTGCCCGTCCGCGCTACGCCACCGCACGTTCACAAAAGGGAAAAGGGCCTCGCGGCCCAAGAATCATCTGGAAAACGGATCAGCAAGCTTCCTTGCGGGAAAGCCGACTAAAGTTATAGGTTTTCTCCGCCTCCAGCTAGAGTGGATATGCCTAACCAAAGCAAAGTTGAATTAGGTCAAGCGATTACAGGATTCGAGGTCGTCACGTGACCGGCTTTTCCGAGAGCCTCCAAAACGGCCTCCGCGGCCGGTACACTGTCGAGCGAGAGCTGGGCGAAGGCGGGATGGCCGTCGTGTTCCTTGCCAACGACGAGCGGCATGACCGCCACGTCGCGCTCAAGGCACTTCGGCCAGAACTCGCCTCAGAGATCGGTTCCGAGCGATTCCTGCGCGAGATCAAGATTGCGGCGGGTCTTACCCATCCGCACATCCTCCCGCTGTTCGATTCCGGACAGGCCGGCGAATTCTTGTTCTATGTCATGCCCAACATGGAAGGACAGTCACTGCGTGAGCGGCTGGATCGAGATCAGCATCTCCCCCTCGACGAAGCCCTGCGGATCACGCAAGAGGTCGCCTCCGCGCTCGACTACGCCCATCGTCACGGCGTCGTGCACCGCGACATCAAGCCGGAGAACATTCTCCTGCATGAGGGCGCGGCGCTGGTTGCGGACTTTGGGATCGGCAAGGCAGCGAGTGCAGCCGGCAGTCAGATCACCCAGACGGGGATCGCGGTCGGCACACCAGCATACATGAGCCCGGAGCAGTCCACGGCGGAGGAAGAAGTCGACGGGCGCAGCGACCTGTACAGTCTTGGCTGCGTGCTCTATGAGATGCTGACGGGCGAGCAACCGTACACCGGCCCAACGGCACAAGCGATCATCGCGAAGCGGTTCATTTCACCGGTGCCCCATGTGAAAGTCATGCGCGACGTCTCGGATGAGCTCGATATGGCCGTCACGCGCGCACTTGCTCGGACCCCCGTCGACCGCTACACGACGGCAGCCGAGTTCGCGGCAGCTCTCCGCCAGGTCCAGAGCGGCACCAGCACCCCACAAGGCATTCCGTCGGTCGAGAAGAGTGCACCCGACAAGAAGTCGATTGCCGTGCTGCCACTCGCCAACCGGAGTGCCGATCCCGAGAACGAGTACTTCAGCGACGGCATGACCGAGGAGATCATCAACGTCCTCGGCAAGGTACCGGGTGTGCAGGTCGCGTCGCGCACCTCCAGCTTCGCCTTCAAAGGCAAGGACGTAGATATCCGCGAAATCGGGGAGAAACTGGGCGTTGGTTCGGTGCTCGAGGGTAGCGTGCGCAAGGTAGGCAACCGCATCCGCCTCACGACTCAGCTGACGGATGTCACCAACGGCTACAGCCTGTGGAACGAGACGTACGACCGGCAGCTCGAGGACGTCTTCGCCGTTCAGGATGAGATCTCACGAGCCATCGTCGATGCGCTCAAGGTCCAACTAGTAGGTGAGGAGCAGCCACTCGTCGTACCGACGACCGAGAATCTCGAGGCGTACAACCTCTACTTGAAGGGCCGCTTCTTCTATTACCGCTTTACCGAGGCCGATCTCAAGCGCGGCATCGAGTTCTTCGAGCAGGCCCTCGAGGAGGACCCCAAGTACGCCAAGGCTCACGCGGGGATCGCAGACTGCTGGAGCTTCCTCGCTGATGATTGGGTAGTCCCGGACGAGGCCTACCCCAAGGCCAAAGCGGCAGCCATGCGCGCATTGGACCTCGATCCATCGCTCGCCGAGGCGTTCACCGCCATGGGGAGAGTGCTCTCCTGGTACGAGTGGGACTTCGCCGGCGCCGAGCGAGAGTTGGCCAAGGCAGTGAAGCTGAACCCGAATTCCGCCGAAGCGCACTTCGTGTACGGCAGCACGCTTCCCTGCGTCGGCAGGTTGGATGAGGCGATCGAGGAGATGCGCCAAGCCTTGATTCTCGATCCGCTCTCACCGCTGTACTGCCGCTGGGTCGGCCGCTATCAGCTCTTTTCCGGGGACTACGACGCGACGATCGAACAGGCCAGGAAGACGCTGGATATGGTCCCTGATTACTACCAGGCCTTCCTGGACCTCGGAGCCGCGCACCTGGGGAAGGGCAATGCGGAGAAGGCGCTCGAGTGGTACCAGCGTGCTCAGTCACTCGGTTCCAGCGTGCGTTCGTATGACGCTCATCTCGTCCGGGCGTTGGCCGCGTTGGACCAGGAGGAAGAGGCACTGGCGATTCTCGAGCGGTTGGAACGGGAGGCCAAGGAGCATTACCTCCGGGCTGAGATCGTCGCCATGGGCTACACGGCCGTCGGTGACTTCGACCATGCCTTCGCTTGCCTCGACGAGGCATTGCAGGCTCGCTCAGCCGGGCTCATTTACCTGCACGTCGATCCGAGCTTTGAGCCGTTGCGGTCCGAGCCGCGTTTTACCGAGTTGGTCCAAAAA
>CALAKE010000150.1 GCA_937922775.1 uncultured bacterium
ACGCCCGGCGTAGGCTCCCTCGGCATAGCCACCGCCCAGCCTCTTCTTGCCGCTGCCCTCTTCGGCGTAAAGGATTTCGGCGGTGTTAGTGTCGATGAGCCGAATGTCGAGCGTCGATTCGGCTTCGGAGTACGACCCTCCGATCCCTCGGAAGCCACCGCTGATGGTCTCGATCGAGAACTTCGTGATCGAACCGGTCAGCATGAGCTGAACGCCCAAGATTTTGCCGATCGCCGCTGCAGTCGAGGCGTTCACGCGGCCACTGGCGCCGAGATCCTGCTCGGCCAGGACCGCCTCGATCTGAGTCCGCTCAATGATACGAAACTTATTCGTCTTGAACAGCTGGGTGACCAGCTCATCGGCGGCCGCCCAACCAAGGTTGCTGCCCCAATAGTGCCACGGGCTGTTGTTCTCGAAGTTGACGACCGCGATTCGAACCTTGTCGTCTTGTGGGCCGCCCGGTGCGGCTGCCGGAGCGACCAGACTCGATGCTCCAAGCAGACTGAGAACCATCACGCAGATCAGAACACCTTGGCGTTTCTTCACAGTCGATTCCTTTCTACCCCGTGCAATCGTTAGCGCGGCGTCTATCGGCGTTTGCCCAGGTCGAACCGACCTCAGGCATGCAGGTATACCGGTAGTCCCATGATGGACGGCAACACTATACCAATGGATCCCACGGCTCCCAAGACGTACTAATCAGGAGCTCGACGTCGCCTATTCAGGCCGAGGCGCGCTGTTCCCGACGCGTTCTGCGCCCCCGAGCTACCGGCCAGGGAGATTTGGCAACGCGATCGGGGACGGTACACGGCTCTCGTCCGCAATGAAAAAGTCTGCAAAGCTCGAGGTCAGGAACTGGCCGAAGAGCTCCCATTCGCCTCTCACCAGCCCATCGATTTCATTGTCGCCGCGCCATACGACGAGCCAGTTCTTCTCCTCGCTTCCGTATGCCACCACCGACTGTATCGCCCCGAACCAGTCCGTAGAAAAGTTGCCCGTGTGCACGTCGTTTCCCACCGTGCTGAACCGGAAATCGTTCAAGAGGATATCGGTGGCGGTTGCGCCGCTGAGGAATTGACCGTGCATCTCGTACTCGCCGTCGCCGCAGCTCGAAGCATCGTCGTCGGCTCTGAATACGACCAGGTATCGGTCCTTATCGGGATCGTAGGCAACATCGGGGTACTCGGCATATCTGAACCACTCCCCGCTGACTCCAATGTCGGAGATGTTGAAATCGTTGGTGCCGACTTCCGCGCCCGTCGCGCCCGCGACGCGCTGTCCCCAGATCTCGGTCCCACCTGTCGCTTCAGGTGGGGCAGGAGGGGAATCATCGTAGCCATCCCACACCACGAGATACTCGTTGTGCCGGCTGTTGTAGGCAACGTCCGGTGTTTTTGCATCATAGTGGCTGCCATCTGTACTCATGTCGCTGAGACGAAGATCGTCGGTGCCGATCTCGGCTCCTGCAGCGCTGACGAGCTGACCGTAGATCTCGAACTCACCGTCGACTAGGCTTCCCGTGTCGTCGTCGGCGTCCCACACGACCAGGTAGTTGTTGTCCGTGCTGTTGTAAGCAACGTTAGGGTCCCCATAGGCGGCAGCGCCCACGTTGTACGAGTTGTCGCCCTCGGGCCCCATCTGGCTCAATCGAATGTCGGTCCCCACCTCGGTTCCTGTGGCCGCGTCCAGACGTTGACCGTACACTTCGGATCCTCCATGGCCCGTCATACTGCCCCTCCACACGACCAGATATTCGTTGTCGGTGACGTTGTGGGCAACAGACGGGTGGACACCCGAGCCATCCATGGTGCTGATGCGAAACTGAGTGGCGTCGAGCTCTGCCAATGTCGCCGCATCCAGGCGCCGCCCCCAGATCTCGACCCCGTACGAGCTATGCGTTCCTCGCCATACAATCAAGTACTCATTGTTCGTGCTGTTGTAGGCAACGTCCGGGTTTTGGTCGCTAGAGGTAAGGCTGGTGGTCACCTGGACGTGGCCCGTCCCGATGAGATCACCCGATGCCGCATCGACCCGCCGATAGAAAATTGCACCGCTGCTCTCGAAGACGACGATGAACTCGTTGTTCTGGCTGTTGTACGCCATCGCCGGGTCGTAGACGTTGACTGCCGTGCTCCCATCCGTCCCGACCCAGGTCATGCGGAAATCGTCGTCCCCGATCTCGAAGGGCGTGGGCGTCCAGCCTCCCTGCCCCAGGCTGGATGTCGCGGGGAGCACGAGGGCTAGGACGAGAATTACGATCGCCGATAGTCCGCCAGACGATGGAAAGAAACGGAGCGAGATGCGCGCCCCTGGGCCGTGCCCTCCGGCCATCCCGAGCTTCTTCCCGACTGTATTTCCCGATCCGAGCCCCCAGCGTGCGTCCATTTTCTGCCTCCCGGTAAGGACAAGTGCAGCATTATCCGCAAACACGCCTTTTTCATACCCCGAAGTCAGAGTTTTTTCCAGGATTTTGGGCCCGGAAGGGCCAGAATTCTGCAGCTCAGGCGCCGGCCCCCGGCATTCTGTAGGGTACCGGCGGGTCGTTCGCGTGCGAGACCCGGTTGCGCCCGCCTCGTTTCGAATCGTACAGCGCCCGATCCGCGGCGGAGATCAACGCAACGCCGCCCACATCAGGGTCCACGAGTGTGGATACACCGACGCTGACCGTCATTCGGCGCCCTTCCCACGGCGCAGCCTCCACAGCTTCGCGAAATCGCTCGGCTATCACGCGCGCGCTCTGGGAGTCGGTATTCGGAAGTATGACCGCGAACTCCTCGCCCCCGATGCGTGCGACAAAATCGCTTGCACGACTGCTCTTCATGAGCACACGAGCCAGCGAGCGGAGCATCTCGTCGCCGGCCAAGTGGCCGAGGTCGTCGTTGTAGGACTTGAATCTGTCGATGTCGATGATGGCAAGCGAGAGCTTACTCCCGTAGCGTAGCGCGCGGTCGAGCTCTTCCTCTAATCTCTTGTCGAAGGCTCGACGATTCATGAGGCCGGTCAGCACGTCCGTCGTGCTTTCGACCTCGAGCCGGGCATTCGCCCGCTCTAGCTGCTCCTGGTACGACTGCAGTTGTTCCTCGATCTGTTGTTGCACGGTAGCGTGCCGCCGCAGCTTCGCGATCACGCGGCGTAGCTCGAGCTGGGCCATGACTTGTCGAGAGAGAGCACGCATCGCGCGCTCCTGCGCGGCGGTCAGCTCGCGCACCACACGATCGATGACGCAGAGCGCCCCCA
>CALAKE010000151.1 GCA_937922775.1 uncultured bacterium
CTCAACGCTTGATCAGCGAGGGCAAGCTGCCCAACTTCGAACGACTTGCCGAAATGGGGGGGTTCTCTCCGCTGGAAACTTCGGCCCCTCCACAGAGCCCCGTCGCGTGGTCGAATTTCATCACTGGAATGGACTCGGGTGGTCACGGTATCTATGACTTCATGCACCGTGAGCCCGACACCATGATCCCCTACCTGTCGACCAGCAAGCCGCTTGATGTCACCCGGTCGGTGACAATCGGTGACTTTCAGTTCGCTCTCGCCGGTGGCGGCATGGAGCTGCGGCGACGCGGGCAGGCATTCTGGGAGGTTCTCGAGGAGCGGGGCATTCCGACCGAGATCGTGCGCATGCCGGCGAACTTCCCCCCCTCGGGTACGGCCACGCGCGAGCTCAGCGGCATGGGTACGCCTGATCTCCTCGGTACCTACGGCACATTTTCCTTCTACACGAACGCGCTGGAGATGCTGCGGGACAACCTGGCCGGTGGCGCGGCCTACTACGCCGACTTCCAGAACGATGCCTTCCACGGCCAGCTGATGGGGCCGCCCAATCCGCTGCGCGTCGACCAGAGAGAGCTGACTTCCGACTTCACTGTCTATCTCGACCCAGAGCGCCCCATCGCCAAAATCGTTGCTGGCGACGAAGAGGTCATCCTCGAAGAGGGTGAGTGGAGCGACTGGATCTTCGTCGACTTCGAGCTCATCCCCTACGTCCAGTCGGTTGGTGGGATGGTGCGGTTTCTGCTGAAGCAGGCGCACCCGGATTTCATGCTCTACGTCAGCCCGGTGAATTTCGACCCCATGGCCCCGGCGATGCAGATCTCCACACCGGATTCCTACGCGGGGGAGCTCGCCGAGGGGATCGAGCACCCCTACTACACGCAAGGCATGCCGGAGGACGCGCAGGCGCTCAAGCAGGGCTACCTCACGACTGCGGAATTCATGCAGCAGGCGCGCATGGCAGGCGACGACATCTGGAACCAGTACGCGTACGTGCTCGACACGTTCAACGAGGGGCTTCTGTTCTACTACGTCGGCAACCTCGACCAGACCTCTCACATGATGTGGCGCGCGATGGATCCCGATCATCCGGCCCACGATCCGGTGGCGGACGCCCCCTTCCGCAACACCATCGAAGAGCTCTACATGGAGGCCGACAAGTGGGTGGGGATCACGCTCGAGAGAATGCCCGAGGACGCGCTTCTGGTCGTGATGTCCGACCACGGCTTTACCTCGCTGCTGCGGTCCTTCAACATCAACACCTGGTTGCTGGAAAACGGCTTCATCACGCTCATCGATCCGGCGCGTCAGGGGCAATCAGAGCTCTTCATGAACGTCGATTGGCGACAGACGAAGGCTTACGCGATCGGCATCAACAGCGTTTACGTCAACCTGCGAGGGCGCGAGCGGACGGGTATTGTTCCGGAAAGCGAGCGCGAGGCGGTGATGGAGGAGATCGCCGAAGCTCTGCTCGCCTACAGAGATCCCGAGAACGGTCAGCCAGTGGTCCTCAATGTCTTCAAGGCGGAAGAGGTGTACGAGGATCGCGGCCACCTGGATATCGCTCCTGATCTGATCATCGGCTATGCCAAAGGATACCGATGCTCCGATGAGACCGCGCTCGGCCGCATGCCGAGGGAGGTCATCTTCGACAACACGAGCATGTGGAGCGGCGATCACTTGATGGACCCGAGCGTTGTGCCGGGCGTTTTGTTCACAAATCGCCCGCTGGCAAAGCCCGCACCGTCGCTGAAGACTCTCGCGGCGGCGGTTTTGGCTGAGTACGGAATCGAAGAGTTTCCGGTGAGGAGGTAGAGACCATGTTTGGAGCCAAGATAAAGCTCGACCCGGGCTTGCTGGAGAGGGTGAAGAAGTTCGCCGATCTCGCAGGCTACTCCTCGGTGGAGGAGTTCATTACACACGCCCTCGAGAAGGAGCTCGCAGTCCTCGAGGAGGCGGACTCAGAAGAAGAAATCAAGGCGAAGCTGCGAGGACTGGGCTACATCTCCTGACGGGGCATTGAAGCGCCAATGTGGATCCTGAACAACATCCTGAACATGGTCTTCGACGGGCTGCTGTTCCCGTTCAGGACCCTCCATCCGTTGGTTGGCCTGACGGTTGTGTCCGTTTTGGGATCCATCGGCATGTTGATGGCCTACAAGAAAACCTCGAACCAGGACGGCATCGAGGCGGTCAAGCGGCAGATCCACGCGTGCATCTACGAGATCCGCCTCTTCAGTGACGACTTTCGCGCCATCATGGTGGCGCAGTTCCGGATCCTCAGGCACAACCTCCGGTATCTGGGCCTATCGCTGGTTCCCGTGATGTGGATGATCATCCCGTTCGTGCTCGTGGTCGCCCAGATGCAGTTCCACTACGGCTACTCGGGGCTCGAGCCCGGCGAGACCGCGATCGTAAAGGTCGTGCTGAAGGATGGCGCCAACCTCTCGGGCGGAGGTGGTGCCGGCGGGTCTTCCTCCGCCGGTCCAGGCGACGCTCTCTCATTGGAGGCGCCGGACGGACTTGCCCTCGACAGTCCGCAGCTCTGGATCCCTGAGCTCAACGAGGTGGACTGGCGCATCGAAGCAGTTGAACGCGGCAACTTCGAGCTCGTCGTACGTGCCGGGTCAGACAGCTACTCGAAGTTTGTGCGCGTATCCGATGATGTGGTCAGGCGCTCACCGATCCGGCACTCCGGCGGGTTCCTCGACAGTCTTCTTTATCCCGCCGAAAGGCCACTACCTCCGGATTCCCCGATCGAGTCCATCTCCGTCATCTATCCGGAGCCCGGTGTCAGCGTGCTGGGATGGGAGATCAACTGGCTGATCCTGTTCATCGTCCTGTTGATCGTTATCGCCTTCGCCCTTCGCAAGCCCTTCGGCGTCCAACTCTAGCCTGCGTCTCTCTCCATGGTTCCGCTACGGACGTGAGCAGACGCGCGTCTGCTGCGTTTCGCTTGCTCAGAGTCCCCGACGTACCCTTCCGAGCCTACTGGATATAGCCCAAGGCACGGAGGTCTCTGAGCGCGGCTTCGGTGAGCTGAACCGAGACGAGCTGCGCCCACCATCGTGGCGCGACATCCATCGCCTCGGCCAGGGAGTCGACTTGGTCGCGACGGCCACGGGCGAGATTGTTGAACTCGCCGGGGTCCGCTTCGAGATCATAGAGTTGGTAGGTCGGTCCGTATGCCGACCAGATCAGCCGCTCATTGCCGACCTCGATCAAACGCATGAAGACCCGGTCGCGGTACGGGCGCAGCAGGCGATGCACGAAAGATGACGGGCCCGTGTCCTTCTGGGTCGAGACCGATGAGTAACGGGAATCCCGGCTCCGGCTTTCAGCCCAGGTCGCCAGGTCGATATCGCCGCGTTCCGGTAGCCGGACGAGGAGCTCGAAGAAATCCCGACCCTCGAGCCGCGCATTGGTTGATCCACGCTGTCCCCCAACGCCGGCGATCATCACGGGGACGCCAATCAGCTCGCTGAAGAGCGAATGGCCGTGACCGCGCTCCCCATGCTCACCAAACTCCTCTCCGTGGTCCGACGCGATAAAGAACACGGTCTCACCGTGGAGCTCCTGTTCGGCATAGTCGAATAGTCGTTGCAGGTGATCGTCC
>CALAKE010000152.1 GCA_937922775.1 uncultured bacterium
ATCCAGATGTCGGTGTCGGAGCTGTCCTTGGCGCGATCCATCTGCGACACGGTGTAGGCGACCCACGCACCGTCGGGGCTCACGCGCGGATCGGAGACGCTCTTGATGCTGAAAATGTCGTCGATCTCGAAAGGGCGCGTCTGCGGGGCCGCGGCGATCGCCGTGGAGGATGCCAAAGCCGCAGACAGAAGGATGAGAGCGAGCGCCAGTGGACTGCAACGGGGGAACCGCCAGCGTGCGGGGTGATTCTTCATGGTGATCGATCTCCGGGCCGGGGTCGTCGAAGTACCGGTTGCGGGCGCTCGGGAGGCGAGCCATCCGCACGTCCCCCATCGTAGGGGGTCGGGTGCACGCGGTCGAGCGTGTGCGTGTGCGCCGCCGGCCGCCCCGCCGGCGTCTCAGTTGATAGCTGCCGTCGTGATCGCCGGCACGATGCAAGCGACCATGACGGCGGCCTGCATCGCCTGGATGGCTTCGGCGGCGGCCTTGCCGGTGAGCTCGCCGTTGACCACCTGCTCGATGCGCGCCTTACGCCCCTTGAGCTCTTTCTTGTCGAAGACGACCTTGAGGAGTCCGGCCTTGTCGGCGAGCGACACCAGCACGACGGTGCGCGGATCGACCTCGCGGGTGTCGGTGAAGACGGCCTTGCGCAGCCGCTCGATGATCTCGTTTTCCGGCCGCGGGTCGCGCTCCGGATAGGTGCGACGCGTGAAGATCAGCAGCACCTGCCCCTCTTCCTCTCTCAGAATGCCGCCGTCGCACAGACGCTCTGCCACCCGATGCTTGAGATCACGAAGGCTGGCGAACTTGCTCACCCAATGGTTGAGCGTTCTTACCTTCTTGTCGTCGGCGATCTTCGCGAGGCATTCGTCGAGCAACGGATCGCCGACCGGCGTCGAATTGACAACCTCGGCGAGCTTCTTCTTGCGATCGTGGATGACCTCGATGCGTTCTCGCAGCAGCAACTCTGCCAGGACTGCCCCACCGATTGCGTATTGGTACATCGTGCCTGATGCGATCGTGCCCTTGTCGTCGTGCATGGCAAGCAGCAGGACCTCTTCGTGCAGGCCAAGCGGGTCGTGGCTCATCATCGGGAACTCCTTTCGCGTCAACTCTACCCGCAGTATGCCGTGGCACGTCTGAAGTTGCGCGGCGGCTCATAGGCCACGAGCAGGGCAAACAAGCTGCAACGCTCTTGTGGCGCCGTCGGGCTCGTGCATCCGCGACGCCTCGAGAAGTCCGACCTAGCTCGTCCAGTCGCCGATCTCTTCTTCGACCTGTTTCTCGATCTCCGAGATCTCGCCCGGATCCGCTGCGGGGTGAGCGGGCGCTGCTTCTGAGCCTTCTTCGCCGGGCTCGGCTTGATGGCGCTTCACGAAACTGGCGACGGCGACGACACCGAAGAACAACGCCAGCGGCGGCGTCACCCAAGCCAGAAGGCCCCAGCCGCTCATGCGCGGCGCGCCGAGCACCGATTGGCCGTACTGAGCGACAAGCTGGTCTTCGATCCAGATCCGGTCCTTCCCTTCGATCAGCCAGGCGCGGATCTGGTCACGCATCTCGGCAGCGCCCTTGGTGGGGCAATCGGCGAGCGTCAGCCCCTGGCAAAACGGACTCATGATCTCCCGCATCAACCGGTCGTAGACCGGCTGCCACTCGGGATTCGGGTCCGGAGGGTGCGCCATCGCCTGGGCGGATGACGCCAAGAGAATGATCGCGGCAACCGTCACGACGGCTGCGCGAACCACTGAGGGAGAAAGACGATACTGCATCGCTTCAGACCGCCGTCGGCCGCGCCTCGCGCGCCGCCGAGAGTCAGCGGCTCCTTACTATATGGTTGCAGAAGGGAGGCGTTTGGTCACTCCGATTCGGCGGCTTCTTTTCAGTCTGGCACAACGCGGCCGACGCCCCGCTTCCCGCTCCCGCAGTAGCACTCCGTTGAGATATCCAGGCTAGAACGCGTAAACGAAGCCGACCATGAACCGCGGCACCCACCGGGGCTGGTTGATCGCCTCGTCGGCGTCCTCGAACGTGTAGTTCCTGCGCGGATTGGAGTCGTCGCCCGCCGGCCGGTACACGGTGTCGTGGCCCTTCAGCGCGCTCTCGAAGAAGTAGTCTGCGCCGGCGCCGACCACCAAGTACGTAGCACGCCCCATCGCGAACTGCCCCTCGAGTCCGAGCCCCAGCCCCCATTGCCCGCTGGTGACGTCGAAGTCCTCGTTGCCGCCGATGAACTTGAAGTTGCCCTTGTAGCTCGAGTAGCGGGGTCCGGCTACGAAGAACACCGGGACCGACGTGCGCGAGGTCATCCGGAACAGAGCATCGATCCGCAGATCGAGAAGGCGCCCCGACTTCTCCGGCGTCCCGTTGGTGGCGTTGTTGATGAAGATGCGACGAGCGTCGGTCGCACTCCCGGGCTCGATGATTGCGTAGCCGAGGGCGACGCGTGCCGCAAGCGGCATGCCGCTGGCGAAGTCCGAGAAGGTGCCGCTGAACTCCATACCGAACCCGGAGTAGTAGCCCGCAGAGACGCCGGCCGCGAAGCCGACCGATCTTCGTGGCTCGGCGGGGTTCGTGGTCTGGCCGTACGCCGCCAGCGGAGCGGCGACCGCCACCAGAGCGGCTAGAGCGGAGAGAAGAACTTTTCTGACCATAACGCCCCTCCAACACGGCATGATAGCTAAGGAAGGTTTCTATATTCACTTGGATAGCTAATAACACGAATCAAGTTTAATAGCCAAGTTTCCATTATCATAAGTTGTCAGAACTACGCAATTTTGACTTTTAATGCTCCCCATGCCGCTGTCTTCGGCGCTCCGACAAGGGTCCCTGGCTCAGCGGCGCGCATCTTCGCCTCGACCGCCGAGGCCTGAGTACTCCTGCGAAGTGCTGCGTCCACCATCCGGGCTCTGGTCCCCCGTCGGGGTTTCGGTGCGCCGTCGAGGACGGTGCCCGCCGTTGCCACGGCTCGACTCGCTGACTACAGTTCCGTCAGCGATGAGGAAGAAGACGAGACGCGAGTTTCTCAAGGAAGGCTCTCTCGGAAGCGGGTTGATCGCTGGGACGCCCCTGTTTCGCCCCGCCGCCGAGTTCCTGAAGCCGCACCCGATCTCTTCGTCCCAAGGTGGGCCGCTCGCCTGGTGGAAAGCCGAGCCGGCTGAAGGAGACGAACTCGTCGATTGGGCGGGCCAGCTCGCCGATCCGATATCGGGTAACTACCGTTACGGTGACAGCGTGTCCGGTGGCCTCAAGCTCGACGGCTTCAGTACCCGAGTAACCCGCGAGGCCGATCGGGTTCCGAGCCTGACCAACGCCTTCACGATCGAGGCCCGGATCGCCCTGGCAACGTTTCCATGGAACTGGTGTGCCATCCTCGGGCAGCGTCGCGGCGAAGAGGCTGGCTACTTCTTCGGCGTCGGTCCGCGCGGTGAGCTCGGGCTTCACATGCGGGCGGGCGGGGCGTGGCATGAGTGCAACTCCGATGACTTCGTCCTGGCCCGCGAGGCCTGGGCACACGTCGGTGCCACCTACGATCCGGTGAGCGGCATCGTCGTCTATCTCGATGGCGAAGTGATCGCCGAGCTCGCGGTTACCGGGCGGCCGACCTTTGCCCGCGACGTCGAGCTAATCCTCGGGATGAACCATGAGGCCAGCCTGCCATCACACATACATCGTGAAGCAGGGACCCTGCCGAGCTGGTGGAGCCTCGACGGCTACTTGGACGACGTGAAGGTCTGGGATCGGGCGCTCGACGCGGAGGAGATCTCGACGGCTTACGCGGCCGGCAGCTCGGTGCCCGACCCGGAGTTCCCGCCGCGCGTGCTGCCGTCCGGCCCCGAGGGCCCCGGCCGTTTCGGTGCCTACTACACCAAGCTCGAATACTACGAGGAGTGGGACGCCTTGTGGCGCGTCGGCTCCCACCCCGACGTCCTGGTGCGCTTCGATCAAACCGCGGCGCGCATGGTCTTCTGGCGCGGCACGCGCTACTCGCCCGCCTGGGTGTCGGAGAACGGCCTGTGGATGGCCGACCAGAGCGTCGAGGCCTGGGACCCCTCGACCTACGAGCACATGAACGACTTCCACTGCCGGTTCTCACACGTTCGCGTCATCGAAAACACCGATGCCCGCGTCGTCGTCCACTGGCGCTATGCGCCGGTCAACGTCCACGATCAGCACTGGCGCGTTGACGAGAAGACGAGGTGGGGCTGCTGGGTCGACGAGTACTACACGATCTACCCGGACGCGATGGCGACGCGCACCGTGTCGTGGAGGACCGGCACGCTGGGGCGGCCGCGCCAGTTCCAGGAATCGATCCCGTTGTGCCACCCGAATCAGATGCGGCGCGACGTGGTCAATCAGGACTGGGT
>CALAKE010000153.1 GCA_937922775.1 uncultured bacterium
GGTCTTCGAGTGTGCCTGGGTAGGCTCTCTGATCGGTGTGGTACTCGTCGATCGCCTCGCGTACTCGGTAGAGCGTCTGGCGCAGGGCCGCCTCCCGCGAGCGAGTCACCGAGTTCTGATAGGCGGGCAGGGCGATGGCGACCAACAACCCCAACAGGCTGATCACGATCAACACTTCGAGGAAGGTAAACCCCTGGCCACCCCGCACCGTCAAGCGGGGACGGCGTGGCGCTGATTCATAGATGTTTTCGACATGCTGCGCCATTCCTACCACTCCGAGTATTTTGTACCGTTGATTCCTGTCCCGTTGCTGAGCGAGAAAACGTCATAAACATCCTCGCGGCACCAAAACCGATCGTCGGGATCATCTTCGTAGCACCGCATTCCCCACTCGGCCTTGCCGGTCATCGGATCCACCGGGAGACGACGCAGGAACTTCATCGTCTCGGGCAGTTTGGGGGCGTCCTCGTCATTACCTTGTACGAGGATCAACTCCGCCCCCTCGGTGAGTGCCTCCAGGTCGGGTGGGTACCCCGACTCGATGCCATCCGCGTCAATCATCCCGGCCACCACCGCATCGTTGTAGGCGTCTAGGGCGTCGCGAATCTCACGGAGCGCACGGTGCAGCTCGATCTCGCGCCCCCGCTTGGCGCTCCAACGCGCCATGGGGAGGACAACGGACGCAAGGATGCCAATAATCGCGACGACAATGACGAGCTCCAACAACGAGAAGCCGGCCTGCCACCGCGGCACCGTACTGCGCCCTGAACGTGCTTCCATCATTGTGTTACGACCACCTCTGCAACCTGGAATCTCACGGGCATCGGCCGGCCATCCAACCCCCGCAGAGTGCCCGCCGAAATCGTGATGTTGGTCTGCCCTTCACCCACAGCGCGGAAGGTGAATCTAGCCAGCGGGCCCGAGCCCGCCAAACCACCGACGTCACCGAGCCTGCTCATGCCCGTGGCCACCCTGCCCGCGGTGGATGGCGTGGCTGTGAACGTGGCTTCCGCGCCGTCGCTGGCGAGAAACCCGCCACGATCTGCATCGACGTACTCGAGCACAGCGGAGTCAAAGGAGAGCTGGACACCAGCCGAGAAAAGCTCCGTCGCACCCTCTACCATCAGCTCAACCGTGAACTCCTGGCCGAGCGGCACATTGTTTGTGGCGGGCAACAGGGCCAGTGTGACCGCCTCTTGTTGCGGCTCCGGCGGTGGTCCTTCGGAGGGGCCGCCCCCGCCCCTGGTCGAGTCGCCGGCCGCCGCAGACGTGGGCGAGCCACCAACCACGAGCTCGGTACCGACGTACAGACTCGCCAGGTCGGCGCCGGTGATGTCGGCAGTTCGTAGAATGTGCGGCGTGATCGACATAATCACATCGACCTGCTCGACGAAGGTCTCATTGGAGGAGAACAGCTTGCCCACCACGGGGATGTCCGACAGGCCGAGGACGCCTTTCAGCCCACTTCGCTCGTCGTCCCTGAGCAGGCCCGCCAGGATGTTGGTTTCCCCGTCCTTCAAGCGCACCACCGACGATACCGTCCGTGTAGCAAATATCGGCAGATCCTCGATCGAGGACTCCCCGATCACCTGAGACACCTCGACCTCGAGCTCGACCGTTATCTCGGCGTTGTGATGAACTCGTGCCGAGGCTCCGATGACGATACCCACGTCCCGGTAGGTCGTGCTGCGGATCGGCACCACCTGATTGCCAACCAGTTGGCCCGTCGAGAATGTCGTGGTAACGATCGGAACCTCTTGGCCGATCACCAAGCTGGCAGCTTCGCCCTCGGTGAGGCGCAACTGCGGATCGGCGACGAGCTTGAAGTCGCCCGACTCCTTGAACAACTTGTAGCGGATCGAGGGGATGGTGACGAACCAGTCAGCCGCAGTGAGGAAGCGAAGACGGTTCACCGAGATGCCAGCCTGGCCGCCCTCCTCTCCCGATCCCTGCCGCAAGCTCTGAGTCACACTGTAGTCAGTCAGAGAGATCCCGTACTCCCGCAGCAGCCGTCGGCTCACCTCCAAGATCTCGATGTCCAGCAGAACCTCGCCGCGAGATTTGTCGGCGACGGCGACGATACGTTCCGCCAGCTCGACGACCGGAGGCGTGTCACGGATGGTGATGGTGTTCATCTCCGTGTTCTCAGCCACCGCGCGCGCCTGCAGGAGCGTGCGCAGGATTTGGGCCACATTGGCGGCGTCACCGTTCGACAGGAAGAAGGTACGCAGCACCTGATCTTCATAGGCGCGACGCTTCTGCTGATTGTCGGGAATGACAATGAAGGTGTCTTCCGTCAGGGCTTTATGGAAGTTCCCATAGGAGCGATTCATGACGTCGAGCGACTCGAGAAACGTAACGTTCTCGAGGTTGAGCGAGACCGATTCATCGGCAATCTGCGAGTCGAAGACGACGTTCAGTCCTGCAATGCTGGCAAGGGCTTTGTAGATGTCGAGCAACTGTGTATCGCGGAAGTCGAGAGAGAAGGTCTCATCAACCCGCGGCCGGAGCCTTGCCATGGGCGGCTCCTGTGCCTCGGCGCGTGCCTTGAGACGCTCGAGCGCGGTCGGCTCGGGGCCTTCGCCACCCAAGATCGCGATCTCTTCCTGTACGTGACGGAGCTCGCTGGCGGCCACCTGATTGCCGGAATCCAACTGCACCGCAAGCTCATACTCCAGGAGAGCTTGCTCGAGATCTCCTCCGTCCCAGAGCATCTTGCCTGTGCTCTGGTGCGACTGGGAAGCATTGAGGCGCGCGCGCTTCAACTTCATCTCGTATTTGAGGTTGTTGGGCTCGTCCTCGAGAGCGCTCTGGTAGTAGGCAACGGCCGCGTCCCAGTTACCCTGCTCTTCCGCTTCCTCGGCTCTTTGGACTGCCTGTGGAGTCGCACAGGCCCCCACCAAGAACACCAGCACCAGAAGACACGGGGCGA
>CALAKE010000154.1 GCA_937922775.1 uncultured bacterium
GCACGCCGAAACACACGGCGCTCGGACTTGTCCCCATGCTCCTCCATCGGATTCATGCCTTTCAGTGCCCCTACCAGCGCGGGCACAAACCCGGTCCCCACCTGGATACTATGCTCAAACCAATGGATGTGGAACCCCTCCGCCGATGACGTTTCCCCTCATCCTGGGGAGGCGAGAACAACCAGCGTAGCGCCCCAACCGGAGCCGTCGGAGGCAAGCTTGTACGACACCACATCGACGCGGCCGCGCAGAACAGAATGGACAATCTGACACAGGGTGCCGGCGCCCTTGCCATGGATAATTCGAACTTCCATGACGCCACGATCCCTACAGGCATCCAAGTAGTCCGCAACGACCTGCTTGGCATCCGCGGGCTGGAACTGGTGCAGATCGAGGACCCCGTCGAGCGGATACTCAATGGGATCGTCGAATTCGTTTTCGCCTCGACCCATCAGAAACCATCTCCCGTGAGTGCCTACTGCCCGGGTTCCTTCCCAGGTAGCGGAAATCCTTCGTAGGCGAACCGGCTGATCTCCATGAGGTCGCCGTCCGCACTTGAAAATGGCACCAGGTAGAACGAGTAAGAGAGGCTCTGAGGCTGCAACCTGTATTGTTCGTGCGGCATCGCCCCCCAGCTATCATCGCCCCCAACGCCGCGTTGCTTGTAGTCCAAATTCAAGGTCACCAGATCTCGTGCCTTCACGTCGTAGGAATGTCTCATGACGATGAGGTCGCGTGGACCCAGATTTTCTCCCACCACTCCGGACTTTGCCTCGAAATCGAGATCCTGGTTGAGGAACGGGCGGGCGCTTGCACTCAGGTGCGGTACCCCAACGGCCATCAGGCCAGCGCCGTCAGCATTGGATAGTGCGAGCCAGCGCACGTCGGTCTTGTTCCCTGTTTCCTGCGGCCGGACGTAAGGGTGAATCTGTTCGCCAACCGCGCCCCCGTAGGCGCCTACAGGCGCGCCGGTCTTGCGGTCCCAGTAGCTTTCCCAAGGACCTCGGCCATACCAATTGAGTCGAACGAACTCACCAGGGAGGGTCATGTTCATGCCAAATCGGGGCAGCTCCGGCAGACCTTCGGCACCGGGATCGAAGCTGTTCTCGACCAGTATGCGACCGTCCCCGAAGACGGTGTAGTGAGTGCGGTAGTGTGACTGGCCCACCGGCACCATGGATTCAACGTCAACCCGTACGATCGAATCGCTGACTCTATTCACATCTACCGACTGGACCGTCCGCTCGCTCCCCGCATGCTTCCACACTGCCGAGGTTTCGTGCAGTCGGTTGCCGATGTCGTTGTCGGTGGGCGGGCGCCAGAAATCGGGAACGAGCCCAGTGCGAATGATCTCGATGCCCTCGTATAGCAGGGATGACAGCGTGCCATCGGCACGCGAGAAGGTGGCGACAAAGGACTGCCCCGAGACCTCGACTTCGACACCGTCGTCGCCGATATCGAGAGCGGGCAGGCCCGATGGATCAATACCCGGGGGAGCAGCATAAAGCGGGAGTTGCATCTGCTCCCAAGCAACCACGAAGCCCGCTGGCAGGGTACTTTGACCCTTCGCGAGGGCAACGTCGACGAAGAGGAAGTACTCTGCCCCGGGCTGTGGGTCGATCTCGGGCAGGTCGATTGTCACCTCTCCGCGAGAATGCGGCGGCAAGCTGATGGGATCCAGCGTTCCCGCCGCCAAACGGCGACTGCCGGTCATGAGACGCCAACTCAGCTCGAACTGGTTCAGGTTGAGGAAGTCGTACTTGTTGTGCAGCTCGACCCGCCCCGAGCTCGCATCCAGCAGCTTCGCGTCGACGTACTGGTAGACCTTCTTCACCTCATAGTAGTGGGGGTTGGGCCGGCGGTCGGGTTGAAGCAGCCCGTTGATGACGAAGTTCTTGTCGTTCCTCTCGTCACCGAAATCCCCGCCGTAGCCGAAGTACTTCTCCCCCGTCTCGGTGTGCCGGGTGAGGCCCTGATCGACCCAGTCCCAGATGAAGCCTCCCTGCAGGACGGGGTGCTCTTCGATGACATCCCAGTAGTCCTGCAAGTTGCCGACACTGTTTCCCATGGCATGGGCGTACTCACACAGAATCAGTGGGCGGTCCGGCTCAGAAGCCGCCCATCTTTGGAGGTGCTCTATGCGCGCATACATGGGCACATAGATGTCGGTGTTCGGTCCCGCCAGGGCGCGCTCGTATTGCACAGGCCGCGATGGGTCACGCTCTTTGATCCAGCCATATGTTGCATCGAAGACCACGCCATCCCCTGCCTCGTTGCCGAGTGACCAGATGATCACCGAAGGATGATTCTTGTCGCGTTCCACCATTCGTATCGTGCGATCGAGATGTGGACCAATCCACTCGGGTCGGTTGCCGAGGGTAATCTCGGGCTCATAGCCGTATCCATGCGACTCGATGTTGGCCTCGTCAACGACGTAGAGACCGTGTTCATCGCAGAGCTCATACCAGCGCGGGTCATTCGGGTAGTGTGAGGTTCGCACCGCGTTGATGTTGGCTTCTTTCATCAGTTCGATGTCGCGGAGCATGAGCTCTTCACTGATCACATGACCTCGATCGGGGTCATGCTCGTGCCGGTTGGTGCCCTTCAATGTGACCGGAACGCCGTTGACGTGAAGCTGGGCGTCCTTGATCTCTACCCTGCGGAAGCCAATCCTGCTGGAAACCACCTCACTCAGGCCTGTCGCGCTGTCCGACAAGGTGATCAACAAGGTGTAGAGGCTCGGGGTCTCGGCGCTCCACTTGTCCACGTCTGGAACAATTCCGTCGACCTTCACCTCCAGCTCGTCATCTCCGCCGACGGTCACCTCGAGGCTCGTGTCGAAAACCAGGGGGCTCGTCTCGCCCGGGCCGAACAGTTGAACGCCGACCGTTCGATTCGCAGAAGCGGCAGCATAATTGCGTACCTGTGCGGTCAGCGACAGCGTTCCATCGGCATGATTGTCATCGAGGCCCGCCAGTGCGAAGAAATCTCTGACATGAACCTCGGGAGTCGAATACAAGAACACGTCGCGCTCGATGCCGCTGATGCGCCAGAAGTCCTGGCATTCGAGGTAACTACCGTCCGACCAGCGATAGACCTCGACCGCCAGCTTGTTCGTGCCCGTGTGGACATAGTCGGTGATATCGAACTCGGCCGGGGTCTTGGCGCCTTGGCTGTACCCCACCTTCACCCCATTGACCCACAGGTACATCGCCGATTTCACGGCGCCGAAGTGTATGAAGACGCGGCGACCCTGCCACAATTGCGGGATCTCGAAATCTTGAAGGTAGGATCCCACCGGGTTGTGTTCGTGGGGAATGCGTGGCCAGTCGGCCTCGAACTCATAGGGAATATTCAGGTAGATCGCAGTGCCGTAGCCTTCGAGTTCCCAGTTGCTCGGCACGGGAATCTCGTCCCACCCTCCGGCGTCGAATCCCACACGGTAGAAATCCAGAGGCCGGCCGGCTGGCTGACTGACCCAGTTGAACTTCCAGATGCCGTTCAGAGACTGGAAATATGGTGACGTCTCTCGATCGCCGGCCATCGCTCGAGAGACGTCGGCATAAGGAAAGAGTGTGGCGTGGGGTGCCTCGCGATTGATCTCGACGACTTCCAGGTTTTCCCAATCGTTGACAGCCTGCGCTGGCACACGTGCCGACGAATGGCCAATCACCAGCAGTGTCAGAGCGGGAATCAGCAACATGACGCGACGAAAGCACATGGCGTTCAGCTCTCCGGAAATGTTCACTCCGATTAGAAGAAGATCACGTAAAGCACGATCGTCAAGACCACGGCACCGGCGCAGAGGGCGTCAAAAAGAAGGTCCCTCTGCCCAGACACTCTTCCGGTGTCTTCATCGACCGCCTGATCACCCGATCGGCCCACGGTTCTCTCTGGCACCCCGGACGGCTC
>CALAKE010000155.1 GCA_937922775.1 uncultured bacterium
CAACGCGTTGCTCGGCTTCCCCGTAGGTGCTATCGGGCAAGTGCACTTCATAGGTGAGTACGTTGTGGGGGCGCAGCCCCAGCTCCACGTCCTGCAGGGCGCTGAAGCTCCTGATCAGCAGGCCGGCCCCAACGAGCAGAACCAGTGCCACCGAAACCTCGGCGACCACCAGCGCGCTGTGGAGCCGCCTGTGTCCGCGGCCGGCACTCTGGCCACGCTCGCTCTCACGCAAAGCCCGCTCCAGGTCTGGTCGCGAGAACTGCAGGGCCGGCGCCGAGCCGAACAACAGTCCAGTCAACAATGATGCCGCCATGGTGAAGAGCAAGACGGTCTGGTCAATCCCGAGCTCCTCGATGCGTGGCAGAGCGTCGGGACCCATCGCCAGCAGCACCCGTACGCCGATGAATGCCAGCAAGAAACCTGCGCCGCCACCCAGAGCCGCCAACAGGATGCTCTCGCTCAGGAATTGCCCAACCAGCCGCCGCCTTCCGGCCCCGAGGGCAGCGCGTACGGCCATCTCCTTCCTGCGGCCGGCGCTGTGCGCCAGAAAGACATTCGCCACGTTCACGCAGGCGATGAGAAGGACCATCCCCACCGCCCCCATGAGCACCCCCAGCATGGCGCTACGATCACCGACGATATCCTGGCGCAAAGGAATCAGTACCGGCACGACCCACTCGGCCTGTGGGAACTCCTCGAGAAGGCCAGAATGTAGCGTCCGGACGCGCTCACGCGCCTGCTCCAGCGAAACGTCGGTGCGCAGACGGCCAATTACGCTCAGATAGAAGTTCGACCAGGAATTACTGCCTCCGGCCACGAGGTGTTCAGGCATCCAGACGTCGACCTGGCCACCGATCGGGTTGAGGAAGCCCGCCGGCATGATGCCGATCACGGTGAGCGGGGTGCCGTCCAGAGTAATCGTGCGTCCGAGCGCGTCACTGGCGCCGCTCAAGTGACGCTGCCAGAGGCCGTGGCTGATGACCGCTACCCGCGCTTCGGAGTTCTCCTCCTCTCGTGTGAACTCGCGGCCTTGGGCCGGCGGCACGCCGATCACGTCGAAGAACCCCGCGCTCGTCGGCATGACGACGATTCGTTGTGCCTCGTCGCCGCCGGTCAAATCGGCACCTCTCTGGCGATAGGTGTAGACGGCCGCCAGCCCATCGAAGATCTCGTCATACTCACGGTAGGTCAAGAATCCCATGCCCGAGACATAGGAGTTCTCGTAGCTCGTGGTTTCGGCCGACGCCTGGTAAAGGCGCACGAGTCGCTCGGGCTCCTGATAGGGCAGGGGATCGAGCAGCACGCCGTTGACCACCGTGAACACCGCCGTATTCACACCGATGCCCAGGGCGAGAGTGAGCACGATAACGGCCGCGAAACCGGGACGCTTCCGTAGAGAACGAAGGGCACTGCGCAGATCTTGGAGCAGACTGGCCATGGCGAACCTCTTCCATCATGAGATGGTGGTCGACACTACTTAGATGCGCGATCGGCGAGATTGGTTTCGTCGGGTTGTTTCGTTCACTCCCCCTTGCATCCGTACCGAACCATGACAGAAGTTGTAGGGTCATGAGAGGCGGTAATGCAGTCGATGTCACCCTTCAGTTCGTGGAAGCGATTTGCTCCCATGACGTCGAGCGTATGACTTCGCTGGTGACCGACGATCATGTGCTCATCGACTCCGGCGGGCAGGACCTGCAAGGCAAGAGAGTCATCGGTACAGCCTGGACGGCGTACTTCCTGGCGTTTCCCGACTACCGCATCATGGTGTCGGAGATCATTGACCGAGGAGATGTGGTGGCGTTGTTCGGAACCGCCAGTGCCACGTTTTCGGTCGAAGGCAGGCTACTGCCGGAGAATAGCTGGGCGATACCGGCCTGCTGGAAGGCGGTGATCAAGGGGGGAAAGGTAGCCGAATGGCAGGTCTATAGTGACAATGAGCCGGTACGACAGATTCTGGCCGGAGAGAAGCAGAGGTAGGCCGGCGCGAGGGTTCGGCAGAGTTGCGTGGAGAGGCTGAGGGCTGGTAGGACAGAGTGAAAGTGCTGCGGGTCCGGATATTTCGACCCTCGGGCGAGGACAAGAAAGTGGAGGAAGACTGACGTGACGGAACCCAATGGGGGGGCAGGCGGCTCGGATTTCATGGGAAAGGTCGCCAACACGGCCGACCTGATCGCCTACCAGGACGAGTCGGTGGTCAGCAGGACCATCGCCAAGAAGGACAGCGGCACGATTACGGTATTCGCTTTCGATCAGGGGCAGGGCTTGAGTGAGCACACGGCGCCTTTCGATGCCATGGTGCAGGTGCTCGACGGCGAGGCGGAGATCACGATCTCAGGGGAACCTCACAGGGTTGCGGCGGGGGAGATGATCGTCATGCCCGCCCACGAGCCGCATGCTCTGAGTGCGGTCGAGCGTTTCAAGATGGTCCTCGTCATGCTGAAGTCGTGAGAGATGCAACCTAGCGAGCAATCCCTGACACTGTCGGTTCTCAGCGATCGCCTGGCCGTCTGTCGGCTCGACCCTCTCCATCCTGGGGAAGCGCTGCCTGTCTGGGCCTCGGTGGGGAACATCTACTCGATTACCCAAACCGCGGAAGAGCTCTCGGTCGTGTGCGACGAAGATGCGGTTCCTCAGGGCATTACGAGCGAGCCCGGTTGGCGCTGCCTGAAAGCGCACGGTCCGCTCGAGTTCTCGATGGTGGGCGTCCTTGCCTCATTGGCAGACCCATTGGCCGCAGCGGGAATCAGTATCTTCGCTCTGTCGACCTATGACACTGATTATCTGCTGGTGAAGGACGAGGACCTCGGGCGTACGATCGAGGTGTTAACTCACCAAGGGCACACCATTCTGCCCTGATTCCGTTCGCCGCCGATCCGCCCGTCGAATTCCGCTAGCCTGCCTGACCTCTCAGCGACGATCGGCATCCCTGAAAAGGGGGAAGACCCCACCCGTCAAGCGAGTGCGCAAGTTGTTCAGCACAGCGCGCGCATCGGGCTGGCGCGAGCCGTCCTCCGCGACAGCACCCTGTGAATTGAAAGCGGCGATTGCTGCGGTTCCTGTCGTGGGGTCGATGTAGAAGAACGAGAAGTAGGCCTTCTGGCTGCCGGTGTGACCGATCAGGCGCAGCCCACCCGTCTCGAGAATGAAGTAGGTCAAGCCCATCGACTGGCGCAGGTCCGCCGGGTCTGTCCCGCCGGGAGAGACGGGGCCGCCGATCTCGATTTCGTCATTCCACATCTCTCCCAGTGTCGAGCGCTGAAGAACCAGCTCGTATTGGGCCTGCAGTTCCCCTCCATCGGGTGCGCCAACCAGGAACCCCAGGTACTTGGCCATGTCGGTGATCGGCGCGTTCAGCCCGCCGTTCGATACCGTGATGCCGGTGTCGAAATCGAGGCCGTTGGCCTTGGGCACACCATCCACGACGGTGTAGTTATTGGCGCGGTGCTCGAGCAAGTGACGGGGCGTGTGATCGAAATAGGTGCGAAACATCCCGAGCGGCCGGAACACATTCTTGTCCACGTACACCTCGAAGTCCTCGCCGGTCAGCAACTCGATGATGCGACCCAGGAAGATGATCCCAGGATTCGAGTAGCTCCAGCGGCTGCCGGGCTCGAAGTGGATTTCGGTGTACGGCAACATCGCCACGATTTGATCCCAGCTCGTGGGTTCGTGCGGGTGCCAATCCTCGCCGCCACCCCAGGGCCACGTGGAGCCGCGGAACCCCGACGAGTGGCTCATCAGGTGCCGGATCGTAATATCTCGCATGCTGCCGAAGGGGTTGTGCACCTGGCGCAGCTCCGGAATGTAGTGCACCACCGGATCGTCCAGGTCTAATAGGCCAAGGTCGCGAAGCTGCATGATCGCGATGCCGGTGAAGGTCTTCGTGATCGAGCCCCAATGAAATATGGTGTCTTCCTCCACTCGCCGGCCCATCTCCAAATCGGCGAATCCGTACATCTCGCGGGCCAGGGGCACGCCGCTCTTGAAGAACCACAAGCTTCCGCCCACCATGCCCTGCTCCTCGAGGAGGTTGGCGAAGTAGTGCCGCACCTGCTCCCACGCGGGGCGAAACACGTCGGGCGCCTGCCCGGGCCTGCCTAGTCCCCCCGCGGCAACGCCCTGGGTTCCGGTGGTGAGAACAATAGCGGCAATCAGAAGTGCCGGTCTGAGCTTCCTGGTCTTCATGTGCTTCCTCTCAATGCCTCCTCCAGCGTTTCCAAGCTAATCCGCGCCCCACTGAGGATCAGCACGACCTTCTTGCCGGCAAAGCGATCTCTGGTCCTCAGAAAGGAGGCCACAGAGAGTGCCCCGGCGCCTTCGATGAGCAGGTGATGATCCTCGAGGATCAAACGAATGGCAGCGGCAATCTCCGCCTCGCTGACAAGCACCCAGTCGTCAACACACTCGCGACAGATGTCGAGGGTAATCGAGCCTGGCTCCACACCACCAGCGGATCCATCCGAGATCGTCGGGAGCGACTCCATCTCTACGATGTGTCCCGCCTTGACGGATTCGTAGATGACAGCCGAGTTTGCCGGCTGGCAGCCGATGATCTCGATTTCCGGATTGACGGACTTCAGGTAGCCGGCGATGCCGGCGATGAGGCCGCCGCCGCCGACCGGCACCAGCACGGCGTCGATTTCGGTGGCCTGGCGCTCGAGCTCGATGCCGATAGTGCCCTGGCCGCCGATCACCTTCGGATCGTTGTAAGGAGATACGAAGGTCAGCCCCTGCTCGTCGGCATCCTTGCGTGCCTGCAACTCGGAGAGTATGCAGTCGCCGGCGATAAATCGCAGGTTCGCACCGTGAGTCTTCAGATCCTTGATCTTCGCTGGGGAGGCGGTCTCGGGCAGATAGATCGTTCCCTCGCATCCGACGAGCCTCAGCGCGTTCGCGAAGGCGTTTCCGTGGTTGCCCGAGGAGGCGGTCACGAGGCCGCGCTCGCGCTCCGCATCATCGAGGGCCAGCAGACTGTTGACGGCCCCACGGAATTTGAACGAGCTGGAGATCTGAAGGTTTTCGAGCTTCAAGAAAACGTTACAGCTGCCCGCTTCGCCCAACACCAAGGATGGCTCCAGAGGGGTCTCCCTGATGTGTTTCCGTATGCGCTCTTCGGCCTCCAGCGCCTCTGCCCTTACTTCCTCCGCGGTCATTCGGATGGCCTCTCATTCGGCTGGCGCCTGGCTCAGGCGCCCCACTTTCGGGTTCTTCACTCAGGTGTGCCTCGTCTGGGCACACCACTTCTAGTCGCTCTTTCGCGAGACTATCTTTCCTCGCGCACCCACGGCTCCCAATCCATACCGCGAATGTACTTCTCCATCCAGCGGGTTTCCTCGACGTGGAGAACCCGCAGGAGGCGCGGCTCGCGAACGCCGTGCTGCTGGCGCGGGAACTTGATAAATCGCGTTGGCACGCCGCGGTCACGCAATGCCGTGAAGAACATCAGGCTCTGCCCGACGCTGCTCGTGGTGTCCTCGCCGCCGTGCAAAATGAGCGACGGCGTCGTGACATCGCCCACATGGGTCAGCGACGAACGCTGCATCCACTCATCGAGATTTTCCCAGTGGGAGCCGCCGATATACCACAGCGTCACATCGAAGTTGAAGCCCGGCCCTGTCTCTGCAACCCAGCTTCCCACCATGGCGCCGATCGACGCCGCCTTGAAGCGGTTCGTTTGAGTCACCACCCAGCTACTGAGCACGCCGCCCCAGCTCCAGCCTCGAACGCCGAGCTGATCGGGATCAGCAATACCCATTTCGATCACGTGGTCGACCCCCGACATGAGGTCTTCGTACTCGCCGCCACCGACATCGCCCATCAGGCCGCGCAGCAGCTCGTCACCATAGGCACTCGAGCCGCGGACATTCGGCCCCAAC
>CALAKE010000156.1 GCA_937922775.1 uncultured bacterium
GAGTACGACGGCCGTTACGACGAGCTGGCGGCTCAGATCGCGGAGCGCTTCATGGAGCAGCCCTACCGGCCGCTGGAATCAGGGCGCCACAGCGCCCGCCGGTAGCGGCTGGTAGTGAGCCCAAACCGCGAGACTCTCCTCCAACCTGCTGGTATCCTGGGCTGCGGGTTCACTCGCCGAGGTGGCGGAATTGGCAGACGCGCTGGACTCAAAATCCCGCGCACGCCATTTCTGGGCATTTCCGAGCCTTCCCGAGACTCCCTGCAGGACCCGCAGTCGCCGGCGCTGTCCCCTGCCCGCCTCTTCCTAATAGATCCCCACAGTTCCGAGTATTTCCGTCGCCCGTGTGTACAGCCATGTGTACAGCCGCGCCTCATTCTGCAACCAGGAGAAACCCTCAGGTGACAGAGAAGATCATCACGGTAAGAGTTGACCCGAGGATGGTTCCCGCAAGTGTTTTCGAGGATGCTACGGAACCATCAGACGGCCTGCCCATTTCCGCCGATTCTGAGCTGTCGGACATCGACCAAATCACCCTGCAAGCCCTCTACCAGCACGCCTTTGAGGGGAAGACTTGGAGCCAGATATCAGAGGAGCTCGGCATACCGCTGCGGACGTTGTACGACCGACGGCAGAAGGGGGCGGTGCGAGAGGCGTTCGCCAAAGTCGTAGACCGCTACCTCGGCGAGGAATGGGGCGGAGTCTGCGGCGCGATGGTGCGGGAGGCGAAGAGCGGTAGTGTGCCTGCGGCGGAATGGATCAGGAAGGTGCTCGGTAAGGGCGTCGAGCGTCACGAGATGGACAGCAGGCCAACCATAGTGCTCAGGCCGCATCCCGCGTTGATGGATGAGGACGAGGAACTGGAGGATGATGGCGAAGAGTGCGGCTTGTTGTAGCTAGCGTTCGGTCGGCACCAGCCGCTTCAACTCCTCGAACCAGTTGAGGACGATCTTTATATTGATCTGCTGGGGGCTCTCTCCCGGGTCAGGTTCCTCAATCATCAGGAACCGCTGGCCATCGGGGTGAATGTCGTAGTGGGTCTTATGGGCCGTTCTCGCGAAGAACTTGCGCTTGAACAGGACCTCCCGATTCATGACCTCGAACCGAGGCTCGATCTGGACGGCAACGGCCACCATCCTGTCCCCATTGCGGTAGAAGACCTCATCTCCATTTGGCCCCCAGCACGGCTGTCTGCCACCCTCATTTGAAACTTGTACCCGCCGTCCGCCAGGACCAGGGAATGGCTCCACGTACACCTCGTCGCGTCCCGAGAGATCAGAGACGTAGGCTAGCCAGTTCCCGTCGGGCGATAGCGTCGCGGCCCTCTCGTTGAAATCCGTAGCGAGAAAGTATGATGGCGTTCCCGGCGTCCCATCATCGTCGAATGGGATCAGCAGAATATTCTTGTCTGAACCCACATTCTCTCGGGCCACAAGCGTTCGGCCATCCGGCGACCAGTCTGCCGGGAAGGTAGTGTAGTCGCGTGCCAGGAGTTGCTGTGCCGCTTGGCCGCCCAAATCCGCAAGCTTCCAGTGGAGACTGCCGACCAGAGACTCATCGCGTCCGGCAGAGGAGAACGTCACCCTCGAGCCATCGGGTGTCCAGAGTGGGTGTCGGTTGTCATCTCCCTCAGTCGTCAATCGCGTCAGGGTGTTCTGCTCGATCTCCAGAATCCAGATATCTTGACCTGTCGCAATAGACCGGGACCACTCACCTGAAACAATGCCTACTGCCGCTCGCGTTCCGTCCGGGGACAAACGTGGTTGGTCATATGGCCGCAGTTGGTCCGTCACCGGCTGACTCGCTCCGTGGCGATCCACCCAGACAAGAGCACGATCTGCCTCACCTACACCTGTGTCAGCAACGTAGGCGAGCGTGCCGTCATGCGAGAAGCTGACCTGAGCCGCGCCCGCGCCAAGCACCATGACCGCCTGGAGGATCGGCGTTGGATGTCCAGATACGCGCAGATCCTGAGGATCGAACCCAACGGCAAACACTGTGTCTCCACGCGCATAGATCACGTGACCAGTCTCCGCGTACTGGGGGTCCGTACCCTCCTCCGCTATAAGCTGAACCTCGCTCTCGTCCAAAGAGAGAGCAGCGACTCCCACCTTGCCTCCCACATTTCCTCCATGCCGGACCTCAAACAGCACCCCATCTGTGCCGGGTAGGATCTCGGGCCGGTAATAGCCAGTTTCCCCTTCCTCGGAGTTGGGCTCGGCGATGAGCTTCGGCGTTCCTCCCGTTGCCGGGATCTGCCAGAGCGAGCCGCCGTAAGAGAAGACAAGGTCGGTATCAGGCGGCCCCCAGTCCCCGGAGAAATCTGCTGAATACCACCCGGCATGAGTGGAAAGGCAGTTTTCACAGAGGTCGAATGGGATGCCGCCTTCTAAAGATACCTTCTTGAGATCTCCGTCTGCGTTGATCGCCACCCACTGACCATCAGGGGAGAAAAATGGGCGGAGCGCACCCTCAGTACCGGGAATTGGTGTGGCCGCAAGTTGATTCATGCGACGCATGTAAAGTTGCCGGGTGCCCCCTTCGTTGGCGACAAAAACGAGGACACTACCGTCCGGCGACAGAGCAAGGCTGTTGCCGTCGAGGTGCAACGATGCGTCAGCCGGAAGGTTAATCTCAAACTGCCAGGGCAGACCAGGGGCCGACCGCGTCACGCTCAAAACGGTGACACCGGTGACGATGGCACCGATTGCGACACCTGCCGCCCACGGTAGTACTCTACGCCACAGCGGCAAATACCCGGCTACGGGAGGTACTCCGGGCAAGACCCCTCTCGGCTCACCAAGTGCCTCAACGACCTCGATGCGAGCATCAGCTATGTCATGGAGCCTTCGGTAGGAGTCTTTCTCCAGGCATCGGCACAGCAGGAGATGGATGAGCGGGTGCGTCTCCTCCGCCAAGGCATCCCAATCAGGCTCACGCTCGACGATGGCCGCCAGAACATCAGTAACCGTTTCGCCTTCGAACGGCCTGCGACCCGTGAGCATCTCGTACAAAACACAGCCGAATGACCAAATGTCTGTACGCTTATCGAGCGGTTTCCCCCGAGCCTGCTCCGGCGACATGTAGGCCGCAGTCCCAAGAATGATTCCAGCCTGGGTTGCTACTACTACCGTCGGCGATTCCGTAAAGTCGGGGGACACATCTGGGTCGGCCGTCTCTGCGTCATGAACCTTCGCCAACCCGAAATCCAGCACCTTCGCCTTCCCTTCGGGCGCGATCACGACGTTGCCGGGCTTCAGATCACGGTGAATGATCCCCTTGGAGTGGGCGGCCTCTAGGGCCTCCGCGATCTGGCGAGCGATGCCAAGCGCCATCTCCACCTCGAGCCGTCCATGGGAGAGCTTCTCTGCCAAACTCTCACCCTCGATCAGCTCCAGAATCAGATAGCGGACAGAGGTACCTTCGTCGGTCTCCGCCTCCTCCAACCCGTAGATGGCGGCAATGTTCGGGTGATTGAGGGCCGCAAGAAGCTGGGCCTCACGCTCCAGCCGGGCGAGTCGCTCGACATCGGCAGAAAGATCCTCGGGCAGCACCTTGATGGCAACATCACGCTTCAGGGTGGTGTCGTGGGCGCGGTACACCTCACCCATGCCGCCGGCCCCGAGCGGCTCGATGATCTCGTAGTGATTGAGGGTTTTGCCGATCATGGCCTACC
>CALAKE010000157.1 GCA_937922775.1 uncultured bacterium
CTCGGCCGGCGACGCTCATCCACCCCGGTCGCCACGTCACCTGGTACGGCAACGACACACAGCGCAGCCGGGCCATCGCCATCCTCAATGCCTTACTGGGCTCCTGGGGTCGCAAGGGCGGCTTCTTCATGCCGTCTGAGGTCGAGCTGCCCGCCTATGAGTACCCCGGCTACGTCGAGCCCGATAGCGGTGCGGTCGACCAGCCCGAAGCCAGCCCCTACCCGCTCGCCGACCAAGTGCTCGCGCAAGGACTGTGCGAGGCAACGATCCCGGGCGTTCGCGAGGCCGACCACATCAAAGCCTGGATGGTTTACGGCTCGAACCTGCCCACCTCCATCCCCAATCCCGAGCAGACCCGCCAGGCCATCCAGGAGCTCGAGTTTCTGGTGACGGTCGACGTCCTGCCGGCCGAGATCGTCGGCTGGTCCGACATCGTCCTGCCCGAAGCGACCTATCTTGAACGCTGCGATGAGCTCTACACCCCCTACTACCGGCAGCCCTACATCGCAGTCCGTCAGGAGGTCGTGCCGCCGCTCTATGACTCCCAGCCCGGCTGGTGGATCGCCCGCGAGCTCGGCATGCGAATCGGCCTGCCCGAGTTCTTCCCATGGAAGGATTCCGTCGAGTACGCCAAGACGCGCCTCGAAAGCGGCGGCTACGACTGCGATGCCCTGCAGAGGGACGGCGTCCTTCTCGCGGAGCCCGGCCCGCTCTACTACGAGGAGGGCGCGCCGCCGGAGTTCTACACGGAGTCGGGCAAGATCGAGCTCTACTCCAACCGCCTCGCCGCCCACGGCTTCGATCCTCTGCCGACCTATCACGATGACGAGGTCGAAGAGCCGCCGCCGGGATACTACCGGCTGCTGTTCGGTCGTGCTCCTGTCCACACTTTCGGGCGCACCACCAACAACCGTCTGCTCTCGGAGGTCTATGACGGCAACGCCGTGTGGGTAAACACGGACGTCGCCAAGAGGTGGGGCTTCGAGGACGGCGAGTTGATTCACTTGCAGAACCAAGACGGCATCCTGTCGACCTTCTCGACGCCGGTAAAGGTCACCTCACGTATCCGACCCGACGCCGTCTACGTGGTGCATGGCTATGGCCACAAAGCCAAGAAGCTGCGCTTTGCATTCGGCAGGGGCATTGACGACAACGAGCTGGTCAGTCGCTACAAGGTCGACCCGATCATGGGCGGCACCGGCATGAATGTGAACTTCGTCACGTTCGTGCGGGCGGCTGACGTGCCGGCCGCGGCGCCCGGCAACGAAGCGGATGGTGATGCAGCAGCGACAGCGGCCAGCGAACCGACGACAACCGACCTTCCTGCGGCGCCTTCCGGCACTCCGGCGAGAACTGAAAGCGTTGCAGCCACGGCGGAGGCGCACTGATGAGCGACAACAAGCGCTACGCCATGGTGATCGATACGAGAACGTGCGTCGGCTGCGCCGCCTGCGTCATCGGCTGCAAGACGGAGAACGCCGTTGCCGATGGCTTTGCCCGTGACTGGATCGTTACGCACACCTCCGGCACGTTCCCCGACCTCAAAATGGATATCCGTTCCGAGCGCTGTCACCACTGCGCCGACGCTCCCTGTGTGACGAGCTGCCCGACGGGCGCCTCGCACTACGGGCCCGGCGGCTCGGTGCAGGTGAACGCGGACAAGTGCACCGGCTGTAAAGCATGCATCGCGTCATGCCCGTACGACGCGCGCTTTGTCGACCCCCGCACGGGGACGGTCGACAAGTGCACGTACTGCGTGCATCGCATCGAGAACGGCACACCGACAACCGCCTGCCAGGAAGTCTGCCCGACTGACAGCATCTACTTCGGCGATTTGAACGACCCGAAGAGCAAGGTCTCCGAACTGCTGGCCCGGCGCGACAACTACACACTCAAACCAGAAGCTGGCACCGACCCGAAACACTACTTCCTCAGGTGAGGCGACGATCATGAACGAATTCACGAGCACACGTTCGAATCACCTCATCGATCCCGTGCTGCACGCCTGGGGTTGGGAGGTGCCGATCTACCTGTTTCTCGGAGGGATGGTCGCGGGCATCATGGTGCTGAGCGGATGGATGGCGCTGCGACGGCAGGGCGCCGGCATGTCGAGTGCCCGGGCCGCCGCCCCCTCTCGCGCCCTTTCCCTTCTCCCCTGGGCCAGCCCGTTTCTTATCTCGATCGGCATGATGTTCCTCTGGCTCGATCTCGAGAACGGCTTCAATGCCCATCGCTTCTACTTCGTTTTTGAGCCCGGCTCCCCGATGTCCTGGGGCTCATGGATCCTGCTCGGTATCTACCCCGCATCGATCCTGCTGGCCTGGACCATGTCGCCGTCGGAGTTTCGCGAAGGTTGGATGAAGCGCCTCTCATTCGTGCCGGCGCTCGGGCGCATCGGCGACTGGGCAATGCAGCATATGCGCTTCATGGCGGGCGCCAACATCGCTATGGGGGCCGCGTTGGGCATCTACACCGGGGTTCTGCTTGGCACGATGGCGTCTCGCCCGTTGTGGAACTCGGCGATCCTCGGCCCACTGTTTCTGGTCTCCGGCATCTCGACTGGAGCCGCGTTCATGCTGCTTTATCGGCTGGCTGACAGGGAGCGCATCTTTCTCGGTAAGCTCGACATGAGCCTGATCGCTGTAGAGTTGTTGTTGCTGGCTCTATGGATGATTGGCCTGGCCACCGCCGGAGCAGCATCACGAGGCGCCCTGTGGGCACTGATCGGCGGACCCTACACGGCCGCGTTCTGGACCCTGGTGGTCGCCCTTGGCCTGCTGACCCCGTTGATCGGTGAGTGGATCGAGCTGCGCCACGGTGCTGTACCCGGTCGCCTACCGGCGATCCTGGTGCTTGTCGGTGGCCTCTCGCTGCGCTGGATTCTGGTCTACGCCGGTCAATTCACGAGTTGGGCCGGCGACCTTACGGCAACCTTGCACTGACCTTTAATGGATGAGATCGAGATGAAGACGACGAACATGATGGACCTGAAACGGAGGCTGACATGAAGCCCAAGTCCTACTGGAACCCATATCTGGCGGGCATCGTTCTGGGGCTCGTGCTATTGGGATCGTTCCTGATCGCAGGCCAGGGCCTTGGAGGCAGTGCGCTCCCCAAGCGCACGATTGCCCTCGTCGGGAGCAAGGTCGCGCCGGAGGCGAGCGCTGCCAATCCGGTACTCGGTGGCTACCTCGAGGACGACTCCAATCCTCTGAAGAACTGGATCGTCGTCGAGATGATTGGCGTCATGATGGGTGGATTCATCGGCGCCGTGAGTGCGGGTCGGTTCAAGGCGACCGTCGAGAAGGGGCCACGAACTACGACGAAGACACGCCTCGTCTACGCCCTCATCGGTGGCATCATCATGGGATTCGCGGCCGGCCTGGCGCGGGGTTGTACCTCTGGGCAGGCCCTCAGCGGCGGCGCACTCCTGGCCACGGGTAGCTGGGCCTTCATGTTGATGGTGTTTGCCGGCGGCTACACGTTCGCCTACTTCATGAGGAGGCAATGGACATGAGCGGCCTCTTCCCCCTCGAATTTCTTAACGAGGAAGCTCACCTTCTCACCGGCATCCTCATGGGGTTCTTCTTCGGCTTCACTCTCGAGCGCGCCGGCTTCGGCAACGCCCGCAAGCTGGCGGCGCAGTTCTATTTCCACGACATGGCGGTCTTCAAGGTCATGTTCACGGCCATCCTGGTGGCCATGGTGGGCCTCTATAGCCTCGTCGCCATGGGCGTCGTCGACATGTCCAGGATGTGGATCAACCCGACCTTCATATGGGCCCAGGTCATCGGTGGCTTTCTCCTCGGTGTTGGGTTCATCGTGAGCGGCCTGTGCCCCGGCACATCCATGGTGTCGATGTTCTCGGGGCGCATCGACGGCCTCGTTGCGTTCCTCGGCATGTTCATCGGCTCGTTCGTCTTCATCGTCTCGATCGACTGGTTTCCGTCGCTCGCCCGCCTCTACGTGGCCGGCTCGATGGGCACCTCGACTCTGCCCGATGTCTTGGGCGTCTCAGCCCCGGTGCTGATTCTGGGCATCGTCGTGATGGCCGGGCTCGGGATGATCGGTGCGGAGGTGGTCGAACGAATCTTCCAGAAGCGACGCCAGGCGGTGGAGCTGACGCCAGCGCCGACGCCGCGCGCTCGCAACTGGAAGTTCGCCCTCACCGGCTCGCTGGCCATGCTCGTGGTCGGCGCAATCGCCGCTTCTCCCGCCCCGCCAGTGGTCGCATCCGTGGAGCCCGTGGCAATCGAGCCGCTCAGCCTTGCCGAGGATCTGATCGCCGGCGACCCCAACCTCATGGTTCTCGACCTGCGGTCCGCCACGATGACCGAGAACGGCATGGTGCCGGACGCCCTGCCGGCAGCCGACCGCGCCGCGGCCCTCCCTTACCTGCAGACGCTCGCTCCCGACACCCGGGTCGTCGTCTATGACGAGGTGGGGATACGGCCGGAGATTCCACAAGACTGGCCGCGAACCTTGCGTTACTACTTTCTCGCGGGCGGCTTCGAGGGGTGGCGAACCGGAGTTCTTACGCCCGTCGAGCCGGCAAGCTACGATCTAGAGCATCGGGAGCAGGTCGCGAGACAGAATCAGATCGCGGCTTTCTTCTCGGGCGCAGCCGTGCAAAGCTCGGCTGTCTCCGCCCCACCGCCGGTGATCTCGAGTGGCGGAGCGAAGAAGAAGAAGAACCGGGGCTGCTAGCAGCGACGAGGTCGTGAGCGGTCACATGGGCCGAGCTTCGGTATAGTAGGATTTGCGGCACCGGCCACGACATTGAAGGATCCGAAGGAAGAAACATCAATGAAGCACCCGCAACGATCCACCGCCATTCATTCCGCCGTGCTACTGAGTGCAGCCTGCTTTGTTGTTTGTCTTGCGGTCGGCGCTATTCTGACACCCGCCGCTCAGGCCGCTGTGCAGACAGATGAAGAAGCCCTGGTCCAGTACACGCCCGAGGAGCTCGAAGACACTTACCAGCGCCTGCAGACCAGCATCATGAGCCCGTACTGCCAGGGCCTGACGCTCGCCGACTGCCCGACGAGCGGCGCTGTGGCCATGCGTCAGCGTATCCACGCTTGGCTCGAAGAGGGACGCAGCTCCGAGTGGATCGTGAACACGCTGACTGGCGAGTACGGCGAGTGGATCCGCAGCGCGCCCAAGTTCGCCGGATTCGGTCTCTTGGCCTGGTTGGCGCCGGGAGCGGCCCTTGTGCTCGGTGGCGTTTGGGTGGGCGGCTATATGCGACGCCATACGAAGCCACAGGTGAGCGCAACTGGTGCTTCTCCCCGGCCCGAAACGACATCCGGGCCAGATACGAGCGCAGAGGAAAAGGGTCGCCTCCGCGAGATCGAGAAGCGCGTCGAGGCTGAGCTCGATGCCTGGCAAGCCTGAAACAAGTAATCCCGACGCACGTTCCTCGCCTCGACTCTCACGCTCCTTCTACCGACGCAACCCGGTAGCGGTCGCCCGTGGCCTCCTCGGCCATCGCCTCGTCAGCCAAATTGGCGACGCCCGAACGTCGGGCCTCATTGTCGAGACCGAGGCCTACCTCGGCATTCCGGACAAGGGAGCGCACACGTACGGTGGCCGTCGCACCCCTCGCAGCGAGACGATGTGGGGAGACGGCGGCTACGCCTACGTCTACTTTGTCTACGGCATGCACCATTGCTTCAACGTCGTGGCCGGCCGGGCAGGCAATCCGGTAGCCGTTCTCATTCGCGCCCTAGAGCCCTGTGCCAGCGAGGCGGGTTCGGGAAGCGAACCGAGCAACCAGAACCTGGACGTCTTGTTCGCCCGGCGCGAGAAGGCCAAGCGATTCACCGACCTCTGCTCCGGCCCCTCGAAGCTCTGCCAGGCGCTCAACATCACTCGCGATCAGGACGGTGAGGACCTCATCGAGGGCGACCTCCTGTTCATCGAGCGCGCCCGTAGCCACTCGCTCCCTCAGGGCTCCATCGTCGCCGGCCCACGCATCGGCATCGCCTACGCCGAGGAGTGGCAGCACGAGCCCCTGCGCTTCTTCCTGGAGGGCAACCCTCACGTGAGCTGAGCTCATCTGCCCAGCGCAGTGGTCTGCCCGGCTGGCCGAGAGGGATGCGGGTTGTCATGGTCCTCTGCGCCCGCCGCATCCACTCGAGACGGCCTGGAAGAACGCCCACGATAGTGTGTATAGTGTGTAATAACATGCTCGGCAACTGGTTCACGAAAGGTGGGCTCCGTGACCGTCTCACTGAAGCGAGTCAACCTGATGCTCGATGAAGACCTCCACAGGAAGCTCAAGATGAGAGCCCACAAGGAGAAAACCAGCATGTCGGATCTCGCTCGCAAGATTCTGGCCAAAGAGCTCGATGCGGAGAGCGATATCCGTGAGCTCGTCGCTCGGATCCGACGCCGCAGGAAGGCGCTCGGCAAGATGCCCGACAGCACTCCCATCATTCGCAAGGCCAGGGACGAGGGCTGGTGATCTGGGTCCTGGACACAAGCGTCGTTGCCAAATGGTTCCTCGCGGAGGAGGACAGCGAGGTGGCCGAACGGTTTCTCGATGCACTGGCCGGCGGCGACAGAGTGGCCGTACCGTCATCTTTCTTCTACGAGCTCGCGCACGTGCTCTGGAGCAAGCGTCAAACCGGAATAACCGAAAAAGGCGCTGCGGCGATCTGGGACGACATAACACGGCTTCCCTTTATCGTCACTCAATGGGAGGAGCTGTTTCCGCAAGCCCTCAGCTTCGCCTACCGCTTCGAGATCTCACCCTACGATGCTGCCTTTGTCGTACTGGCCCGGGAGTTGGGATGCGAGCTGATCACGGCCGACCGCCGCCTCTGGAAGAGGACACGCGACGAATGCCCGTGGGTCGAGCTTCTTTAGACCTGGAGCGAATTCCTCATCTGGTTTCGTAGTGACGTTGTGCAGAGGCGCCCTGCAGGACGGCAATGACCCATGCGGGCTCAACCCAGAAAGGCCCCGACTCCTTCTGCACGGAGCCGGGGCCAGAATGGTCAGTTTTGGTGGCGGTGGGTTTCCCCGATTTTCGGGGCCCCCCATGAGCAGGTGTTCCAGATGAGTCCTACTCTGTGCCACACGAGCTTTGGAGGTACCCCTTACGGGGCCGCCACCTCCACTAAGCCGTGTTTGTCAGATTTCACTGGATCACCCCCTTCCTGGGCGCATCCGCATTCGGCAGGTCCCAACCCGCCCGGCCCCGGGGCCGCCCAAAGACCCTGCGGAGCCGCCACGTGGCCCTCCCCCGGGTCACGTGAAGTTAAACGAAATCTAACCGATTCGGGCGGTATTTCGCACTCCCCGTACGCACTTTTTCGACCCACGTCGTGATTCCGCGGACACTCGGCGAGGGCCGCCATGGCGGTTGCGCCTCGAGCGAGGAGGCGCCCATTGTGAAGGCCATAGGTCCCTGGGAGAAGAGACGCTTCGTGCAAGAAATCGACAACAACAGGTCGCTGAGGATCATTGGATGTAGCCCAGGGCCCTCAGTCGCCGCAACGTCTCCTCGTCGACGATTTCCTCTGCGCGCTCCCCCGTCATCAAGGCCTCTACCATCTGCTCGAGAGCGAGCCGCAGTTCATCCTTCTCTGGAATCGGCTCGTCGATGAGGTTCGTGGTTTCGTAGGGGTCGTTGATGAGATCGTAGAACTCATCTTGGCCCTCGCTGAACCAGATGTACTTGTAGCGCAAGGTCTGCAGGGAAAGACGCTCTCCGGGCTCCATCATGGACTTGCCACTGTAGAAGCGCCGTCTCTCGGCGAAGCTGTACGGCTTGTGCTGCTGCTGAGACTCACCACTCAAGAGGGGAACCAGGCTCTTCCCCTGCAGCGGCAGCTTCTGCCCGGACAGCTCCAGCCCCAAGAGGTCGAGGATCGTCATCGGGATGTCGACGTGCTCGACGATGTGGCCGTCGACCTCACCCACCGCGAGCGAACCATCGGAGGCAAAGAAGATCAGAGGCACGTGCAGATGCACGTTGTAGATCTGCACATGGTGCGACCAGTGATCGTGATTGGCCAACCCCTGGCCGTGATCAGAGGTGATGATCCAGAGGCTGTCGGAACCCAGCCCCATGTCTTCATAGGCGCTGAATAGGCGAGAGATTTGCTCGTCGAGATACAGGAGTTCGGCGTCGTAGCGGTGAATGTCTTCGACGATCCTCTTTTTCATCTCGAGGTCGCTTTGGTGAACGTCCTCGAGAAAGGCCAGAAACTCCTCGCGTGGAGCGCCCTCCGCCGGGGTCACCCTGCCGAGATAAGGCTCGCCCGTGCTCAGCGGGTTGTGAGGATCGTAGTAGTGAACCCACAAGAAGAATGGCTCGTCTGCGCCGACCGTAGAGAACCACTCGAGCGCCAGGTCCGTGGTTCCCTCGGCCCGTCGATAGAAGATCCCTTTGCCCTGAACGTTCTGCGTCTCCCCTTCGACCGGCTGGTTGTAGTCCTGAAAGCCCTGCGCGATCTTGGACCTACCAAAATGAGACATGCCGCTCACGAAGGCTGCCGTGCGGAATCCGGCCTCGGCCATCCTCTCGGCGAGCGTCACAAACTCCGTATCCAGGATGTTGTTGTTGTCGCGGACTCGATGCTGAAGCGGATAGAGAGCCGTGAACATCGATGAGTGTGATGGGCCCGTCGTCGAGGAATGCGCAAAAGCTTTTCTGAAGCTCGATCCGCGGCGCGCGAGATCGTCCAAGAAGGGCATCGTGTCGATCGGGTAGCCGAAGCTGGCCAGATGGTCCGCGCGCAAGGTGTCGATGGTGATCAGGATCACGCGATCAGGCACGATCGGCGGCTTGGCGGGAGCCCCGCAAGCGACCAGCAGCGCTGCCAAGAGAGGGACCAGAAGGACACTGCAGACGCAGGAAACGCAAAAGTGTGCACCCGACGGCCCGCCGGGTCGCGACGGCCACATCGTTGATCTAACTCTCATCTCAGCTTTCACGCACATGGGAGCAATGGCGATTGTCGGATCGATCATAGAACA
>CALAKE010000158.1 GCA_937922775.1 uncultured bacterium
TTCGAGGAGTGACCTGTAACCGCGCATCCAGTCTCCTCGACCTACCTTCGCGATATCTAGGCCGATTCCGCGGGGCCCCCATACGTGAATTCGCCTGCACGAATCGTCGCGATGACACGGGTGTCCAGAATCTGTCCCTCATCAACGGTGAGGGGGTTGGCCGATAGGATTGTCAGGTCCGCAGGCTCACCGACGACGAGCCTGCCGCCGATGGGCTCAGCCCCATTCGGCGGGAAGAGCGTGGTGACCAGGCGCAGGCTGTCCTCACGTGAGAGGCGTTCTTGCGGTTGCCACCCTGACTCGGGATCGCCATCCGGATTCTTGCGTGTGGCGGCTGAGTAGAAGTCCCACAGCGTCGGCCCCGGTTCGTTGAAGTAATCGGAAGATCCCGCCAGAGGCGCGCCGAGCGTCGATAGAGTGCGCCAGGGGTACACCCGCCTGCAGCTCTCGGCACCGAGGCGTTGTTGCTCCATGGTCACTCCCGCGTCATCGGGGAAGATGAAGTTCGGTTGTGTGACAAGGAGGATACCGAGCCTCGCAGCTCGCTCAATGTCGCCTTCGGACGCGTACCCGAAGTGCTCGATTCGAAACCGCCGCGGCGCGATATCTGGCATGTCGTCGAGCACATTCTCATAGGCATCGAGTACCTGCCCCACGGCTTCGTCGCCGATGGCGTGTGTGGCGATATCGAGGCCGGCCTCGATGGCGCGGCGGGTCTGAAACAAGATCTCATCCAGCGACATGCGCAGCACGCCTCGAGCGCTGGGATCGTCATCGAAGGGGTGGCTGAGGGCAGCGCCTCTGCTCCCGAACGCGCCATCGGCATAGAGCTTCACGTGGGTAACACGAAGGCGTGGGGAGATCACCTCGTAGCTACTCGGGTTGCTGGTCAGCTCATCAACGAACGGGCTGGGGGCGGGAACCATGAGGTTTACCCGAATGGGCAGAGGGTCGACCTCATCGAGGGCGCGAAGCAGATCCAGATAGCGACCAAAGTCACACCCCATGCTGACGATGGCGGCGGCGAGCAGAAAGCCGGCATCGTAGACCTCGGTAACCCCGTTCTCGGCGAGCTTCTCCGCGGCCAGGCGGAAGGCCATCGAGATGTCCTCATCCGCGAAAGGGGGGATCCGCTCCAGCAGCGGTTCCGCCGCCCGCTCGAGAACAATCCCCGTGGGCTCCCCGCCGCTGGCGCGCAGAACCGCGCCACCATAGATCTCCGGGCTCGATGGCGTGATTCCGGCAATATCGAGCGCTAGCCTGTTTACCCAGGCGCAGTGGGCATCGACCCGGCCCAAGAAGACCGGGTTCTCTGGGGTGGCCTCCGTGAGCATATGATGCGTGGGCAAAACGCTCGTGCCCCAGTCATGTTGATTCCAACCTTTGCCAACGATCCACTCGCCCGCCACGGTCTGGGCGGCTCGCTCAGAAACCCGGCTGGCTATTTCCTGCTCCGATGAGGCACCACGCAAGTCGAGGAAGAGACGCTCCTTCAGTTCGGCGTTGCGTAACGACATGCCGACGTTCACGAGATGGAGATGGTGGTCCCTGAGACTCGGAATCAGCGTTCCGCCCTCGAGATCGACCCTGCGCGTCTCGCTACCGCACACCTTTTCGAGATCGAGGAGATCGCCGATGGCGAGTATTCGGCCGTCGCCAATCGCCAGAGCTTCCGGCGAGATCGTCGTGGAATCGAGAGTAACGATTTCTCCAGAGTGAAAGATGTGACTCGCCACGGTGTAGTTGCTGTTCATTATCGAAGCTCACTTGTTCGCGAAGCTCTCTCAGTCGCGGGTTACAGAAACCGCATGTGCCCGTCGGTCAGAGACCGCCGTCGATAATCGACATTCGCCGGCGCCGCGGTCTCTTCCCGGTGACGAACGCCCCGACCAAAATGATTCCGGCAACGAAGCCGCCAATGTGCGCGTACCATGCAACGCCCGGTCCGCCGCCCGCCGCAGAAAGGATCTGCAGGGCGAACCAGATGCCCAAAAGAACAATGGCAGGCAAATACATGACACGAATGAAGAACAGCAGAAAGACGAGCGTCAGCACCTGCGCCCCGGGATGCAATACGAGATAGGCGCCCAGAATTCCCGCGATCGCCCCGCTCGCACCGACCATCGGAGTGCCACTGCCAAGTGACAACATCACCTGCGTGAGAGCAGCCGCCAGGCCACAGAGAAGATAGAAGACGAGAAAGCGGAAATGCCCCATCGCGTCCTCGACGTTATCGCCGAAGATCCATAGGTAGAGCATGTTGCCGAGCAAGTGCCAGAGGCCTCCATGAACGAACATGGACGTGAAGATCGTCAGTGGCGCCGGCACGGGCATGGAGGTCCACATCGTCGGCGAGAGGAGGAAATCCGCGCGCAACGCCAGGCCCTGCACGAACTCGAGGTACACCATTTCGTCGTGGCCGACCAACAGGGTCGTCTGATAAACGAATACTGCTACGTTGATGGCCACGAGCGCCCTTGTCACCCACGGCGTAGTCTGAGTCGGATTCTCATCGCGCAGCGGGATCATTGGAGTGTCTCTCCAGAGGATGAGCCGTAGCGTTCCTGCAAGATGCGCACGAAGCGAGGTCGGTAGATGAGCTCGAAGGTGCTCTCCCTCCCCGGGAATAGGGTGAGCACCGCGCACCGCGTGCGTTCGATGATTGCCTCAGCTTCCGAGAGGCCATGATCTCCTTGAGCGAGCTCGGCCGTGGTGAGGGAGATCAAGTGGCGAAGGCGCCGCATGCGTAGGTTTTCCTCACGCAGGGCGGCCGGATCGAGAGGAGGTGAGCTCATGATCCGGCCATGGGTGGCAGGGTGTTGTCGCCGCGATGCAGGGACCGAAGCCGGGCGAGGTTCGCCCGATCCCAGTCACCCGCGTCATCCTTCGGCGTCTCGAGAACGGCCGGAACGGCTTGCAGACGTGGATCCGTGAGCAGGGCAGCGAATCCCTCCTCTCCAATCGTGCCGGCACCGATGTGCGCGTGACGATCGCGGTGAGACCCAGCCTCGCCGCGGGAATCGTTGCAGTGCATGAGATGGACGTTCTCGAAGCCGACGACCTCTTCGATCTCCGCAAGTGCTGCATCGACATCCGCTCGGGAAGCAAGCGAATATCCCGCGGCGTGCAGGTGACAAGTATCGAGGCAAACCCCCAGGCGCTCAGCACCCAACCTGTCGAGGAACCAGGCTAGGTGCTCGAGATGTCCTCCCAGGGCAGTTCCCTGGCCGGCGGTCGTCTCCAGCAGTACGCGAGGTCCCGCCGTGGCTTTTTCCAGCACGGTCTCGAGGGCCGTCGCGACTCGATGCAAACCCGCCCGTTCTCCCTTCCCGCCATGCGCTCCCGGGTGAATTACGATGCCATCGAGGCCGAGGCGGGCGCAACGGTCGATCTCGACCAAGAAGCTCTCGGAAGAGCGTTCCCAGAGCTCGCCGTCGACCGCGCCCAGATTGATCAGGTACGAGGCATGCGCCACGGCGGGATCTATGCCAGTCTCGGCTCGCCGGGTACGGAACGCCTCGACCTCCTCGTCGACCAAGGGACGTGCTGCCCACTGGCGGGCTGACTTCGTGAAGATCTGCAGGGCGTCACAATCGACATCGGTCGCACGGTCGACGGCCTTATGAATGCCCCCGGCGATCGACATGTGAGCCCCGAAACGCATACTCAGGACTTTTCCTCGACGCCGGTCTTGAGCGCGACCACTGCCTCGCGAACAGCGTTCTCCAGCGCCATAGGCTCGGAGTACTCCGCCGGATCGAGTGGATCCCCGATACGCACTCGTATCACTCCCGGATCGGCGTGCCAAGAGCCTCGCGGCAAGAGACGTCCGCTATTGATGATGGCCACGGGCACGACGGGGACCCCTGCGGCTCGCGCCAAGTTGAAGCCGCCACGCTTGAAGCGACGCACCTTACCCTCCGGGCTACGAGTACCCTCGGGGAAGACCAGAACCGACAGCCCGGAGGCAACGCGGCGACCCGCCTCTTCCAGGCTGCGCCGGGCCTGGCGTGGGTCCTCTCGCTCCACCGGGATGTACCCGACCCTCGACATGTACCAGCCCATGAAGGGAATCTTGAACAGCGATGCCTTGGCCATCATCCGGAAGGGGAAGGGCATCGTCGTGAGCATCGTGGGAATATCGAAGAGGCTGTGATGGTTCGACATCACGACGTAGGAACGAGATGGATCGAGCTTCTCCACTCCCTCAGCTTCGACGCGTGCCCTGCAGGTGGTCAGGATCGAGGCGCCCCAGTTGCGCGCGCAACCATGCACCCAGCGGCCACGGCGGTCAACGAGCGATATCACCAGGGCGGACCCGCCGAAGAACACGGTGTACAGCGCGGTCAAAATGCACTGGACGATGTAGCGAACGCTGGCCACGCCGTTGTAGTAGAGAGCTCGATCTGGATACGCACGGTCCATGGCCTACGAGTTTAGCCTGCCTTTCCTGGTGATGCTCAACGAGCGTCATTGTTCCTTGCCTGACAGGCTCCTACAATGGCCGGGTAAATCACCTATCCAGACTGCCCAGGAACAGCATGCTCGAACGACTCCGTGACGACCTCAGGGCGGCCATGAAACGCCGAGACGAGGTCACCGTGCGCGTGCTGCGCATGGTTCTGGCCGACGTTCACAATCGCGAGATCGCCGCCGGCGAAGAGCTCGAAGATGCCGGCATTCTCGAGGCGCTGCGCAAAGCTGTGAAGCTGCGCCAGGAAGCGGCCGAGCAGTTTGCGGCTGGAGGGCGAGAGGAACGGGCCGCCGACGAAAGGGCCGAGATCAAAGTGCTCGAGGTCTACCTGCCACGGATGCTCTCAGGCGACGAGCTGAAGGCGGCTGTCGAGGAGGTGGTGGGGGAATTGGGCGCTACCAGCATGGCGGATATGGGGAATGTGATGGGCGCTCTGATGGAGCGACACCGAGGCAGGATCGATGGCCGCGCCGCCAGCGAGGCGGTCAAAGGGCGGCTGTCCAAGTAGCCCGGGACAGACATAGCTCACATCGGGTGATGCAGTAACCCACCTCGCGTCGTATTCTGTTTGGGACTTCGCATCGGTATCCGCATGGGGTACCCTTGCCACGATTCTATTTTCCCTTGGGCGCCTTTCCCCAATCGCAGGGTGGCAAACGATCGCCGCCGGCGGGACCGCCCCCCGTAATACGTCAGACGGAGCAAGCTCTTGGATCCGGTTACGCACGCCCTGGCGGGCGGCCTTGTGGCACGCATGGGCCTCGCCAATCGAGTATTGCCGCCTGAGCTGGAGCGCCGCGGCGTCATGTGGACGGCAGCCTTCGCATTGGCTCCTGATCTCGACGCGGCCGTCGAGCTGTCTGGGGATCCGTTGGCCTTTTTGCGCTACCACCGAGGATTCACGCACTCGCTTCTCGGGGGCGCCGCGTTCGCCTTCGTGTTGGCCTTGGTTTTCACGAGGGTGTTCCCGGGGGTTCCCCGAAGACGGGTCTTCGTGCTCACCCTGGCCGGCGTCTACATACACACCTTTCTCGATTTGCTGACCTCGTACGGGACCATGCTGTTTTGGCCCTTCAGCTTCCGCCGGGTCACGCTCGACTGGTTGTGGACCGTCGATCCCACGCTCACCGGCATCCTCATCGGTGGTGTGCTGGCCGCCTACTGGTTGCGGCGATATCCCCGAATGGTGGCGAAGGCGAGCATAGCCATGGCCTTCGGCTACATTCTCTTGTGCGGTGGATTGCACTGGGCTGCCCGACAGGCTGTCGCTGCCGAGGCAGTGGCCCAGGACATCGAGGGAATCCAGAAGGTAGCCGTCGTGCCGGCGCCGTTCGTGCCATTGAAGTGGACCGGCGTGGTTGAAACGCAGGACACCTGGTTTCAGGCACATGTCGAGCTCGGCAGCGCCCAGTCAGCCGACATCAAGTTCACCGAAGTTCCCAAGCTCACGGCCCATGACGGCCGGGTGGCTCTTGGGACCAGTGACAATCCACCGCTGCGCGAACGCGCTCAGCTGTACGAGTGGTTTGCGCGTTTCCCGGTCGTGACGGTAGAGCGAGATGCTGGCGGACAGGTCGTGAAGTTCTACGACCTGCGTTTCAACCTGCCCGGCGTGGGTGAAGCGGCGCGCCCCTACGACCTCACTGTCAGGCTCGACTCCAAGGGCAGGGTGGTCGACACTCAACTGCATTAGCCTGCATTCCTCATTACCCTCCTGCCGCGGCGGCGGTGAGTCGCGCCGGGTTTCTCCTTATCGTTCCAGCAGCAGGCTGGTGCCGTCGAGGCCGTCCGGGACCGAGACGCCGAGGAGCTCCAGGATGGTCGGCCCCATGTCGCCGATGTAAGCGTCCTCGCGCAGATCCCCGATCGAGCTGAAGAGGATTCCCTGCACCAGCTCAGGATCGGACGATGCATGGTCCGCGCTCCAGTTGCTCGTGTTTATCGTCACCACCGAGGCCTCGAGACCACCGAGCGTGTCCTGCCACCCGACTCTGAACGGGGCGCGATTGGCGGCTCGCAGGTCAGGAGTCACGAGCGGGTCATAGAGACGATACATCTCCTGCCGTCCATAGACGCGATGAACCGGCCGTAGACCTGTCGTCGGGTCTTCCCACCCTTCCATGGCGGCAGAGATCTCGGCTGCGAGCGTGTCGTATTCGTCGCCGGGCCGAATGATTCCCAGCGGCTCCCGTCCCGCTACGTTCAGATAGATGGCCCCGAGGCCGAGCGCGTAGGCGCGGGTCTTCGACCAGTCAACGTCTGCGAAAAGCGTCGAACCGCTGAATCCCTGCTCGCCAGGGCCGGGAACACCATCCCGCAGAGCCATGTAGCCGTTCTGCAGCAACCAGGTATTGATATTGAATGAGTAGCGGTAGCTGGCGAAGCCGTGATCCGAAACCACCATCAGCCGGTCGGAGGGCTCTAGCTGTTCACGTGCCTCGCCGACAATCTCGTCCATCGTCAGATAAGCCTGGCGGATGGCGTCACCGTATTGCTCGGCAAGCTCGGCGTCGTACAGCGGATGCTCGGGATCGATGAACCGCCACAGAACATGTGCGATGCGGTCCGTGAACATGAAGACTTGCACGTGCAGATCCCATTCGTCGCCCTCGAGCCAGCCGCGCATCATGCGACGGTACTGATCGACGGTGAACTGAACATCATCGAGAAAGTAGCGCTCATCCAGGAGCTTGTCGCTTATCGTCCAGGTATCGAGCGCCCATCCCATGGTCTTGTAGGGTCCGAAGCGTTCCGCGAGTCGTTCCCCGAGATTGGCGGGCGCGGTAAAGCCCAGCTTGTTGCTCTCATCGGGATGGAAGTTGACGGGGGAGAGGTAGAGGTTGAGGTCGGGGGTGACGCTGTGCAGATAGAAGCGCCCGATACCCCGAACACGCAGGAAAGAGTTGGATGGAAAAGTAAAGGTTTGCCAGTCACTCCATTCGCCGACATGCAGGCGCATCTGCGAGCCGTTGGGCAAGCCGAGCTCGACGGCGGATTCCTCCGGGATCCACTTGATCGACATGGGCAGGTTGATGTTCGCGGGGAGATCAGCCGCGTGTGAGCGAGGGAAACGGCTGTTGCCGGCCAGCATCTGGTTGGCGGGCCCCAGGATTTCTGCGGTCATCGGATCTTCGCGCGGATCGGGTTTGATGATCTCCACCGTCAACCGCGAGTCGCCCGCACGCAGTCGTGGATCGGTGGTGTAGAGCGAAGGCTTGCCGACAAGACCTCGAATGTCAGGGACTCCGAGTCCCGAGAGGACCTCTCCGGCTGCAATGGGCACGGCAGGGAACGTGACCGGCACCCTCACAACTCGCGCACGCACGCCCCGCTCAGCGGCGATTTCCCAGAACGGCGTGCCCACGCGCGGATTGATCGCCGTGGATCGTTCACGCGGGAGAACGCGCGAGCTCAACGAGGAGCCGGCAATCCCCCCGACCATGGCGACGACGAAGACGAGCAGCGCCACCAGTGCGCCAGCACCATGACGGAGAGTCTGGACGGGGCGCCGCCCACGACGTAGCCGACGAACTACCAGGAACAGGATCGCGACAAGGGCACCGATGGCGGTTCCCGCAGCGAGCCCGAAGGCTTGACTGCGGAGGCCGAATACCCTGAACGGCTCCTGGCCCTCGGCGGTCATGGACATGTCGGCCGTGTAGGTCTGCGCTGGCCTCTTCAAGAAATCCATGATCTGTGTGCGCCCGGGATTCAGGCCCGTCGAAAACGTCGCCCAAGAGACCGGTGTTTGTGCTGGATTGGTGGGCAGCAGGGGCTGGTAGCTGCCTTCGGCCGCGAGTGCAGAGAGGTTCGGCAGCTCTCCGTTGGCCATCATTTCGTCCACGATGCCGTGGTCGGCGCCATCGAAGCCGAGGACCAAGAGGCGCATGCGCTCCGGAGTCTGTGCCATGCCATCCGCGACAGTGGCGAGAGCCACGAGGGCTGTGAGGGCCACGAACACGACCCAGCCTGCGGCAATTCTCCGGGGGGATGGCAGCCTGTAGGTCGACGCGGTGTCGTGGCCGGCATGCGCCGAGGCGAGAAACAAGCTTCGTTTGCGACTCGAAGTACGCACGGGATCCTCTCGCAGCTCAGATGGTTGCAGTGCGGAGCCAAAGGAAGCTGCATGAACAACTGCGAGCTCGAGAAGGATGCTAGCATGCTGCCTCATGTCCGACTATGGATGGCTCTCGATCCTGCCGCCGGTGCTCGCCATCGCTATGGCGTTGCGAACACGACAGGTCTACATGTCGTTGTTCGGTGGCATTTTGCTCGGCACCACGATGCTGGCAGGCTGGAACTTGCTCGCTGGAATGGCCCTCGCCATCGAGCAACTGGTTCTCGTACTCAACGACCACGACAATGCCGAGGTCCTGCTGTTCACACTGATTGTCGGTGCCCTCATCGTTTTGATGCGTGAATCGGGCGGGGTGAACGGCTTCGCCAACTGGATGGTTGCTCGCGGCTGGGTCCGCGGACCGGTCTCGGCTCAGCTCATCTCCATATTCGTCGGCATCAGCATCTTCATCGAGTCGAACATCACGTGCCTGATCACAGGCGCGGTTTCACGGCCGCTCTACGATCGAGTGAAGCTTTCACGGGCCAAGCTCGCGTACATGTGTGATTCGACATCGGCACCCATATGCATCCTCATTCCTCTGAATGCCTGGGGCGCCTACGTTCTCGTTCTGCTCACTGCGGAGGGTGTCGAGAATCCTGTGCGTACTCTGGTCGCTGCGGTGCCGCTCAACTTCTACGCCATCAGCGCGCTGGCGATTGTCTTTTTCGTGGCTATCGCAAGATGGAATATTGGCCCAATGCGGCGCTCCGAGGAAGCAGCGCTGCAGGGGCATTCCGGGGCGCTGGTGAGCGACGAGGAGGCCTTGAGCGAGGCGTTGCGGACTGGCCCTGACGGCGGCCGTGAGGGGCCGCCCGAGAGAGCGATCAACCTGGTGCTACCGGTGATCGTAACCGTGCTCTTCATGCCACTGTCGTTGTGGATTACCGGTGACGGCAACATCCTCAACGGTGCTGGATCGACCTCGGTGTTGTGGTCGGTATCAGCAGGCGTGGCAGTGGCCATGATCTCCTACCGCCTGCAGGGTTTGTTCGATTTTGGCGAGCTTTCCGAGCTGACGATCAGGGGTTTCAGGGAGCTCGTCGGCCTCGCGGCAATCCTCGCGCTGGCGCTGGCCCTGGGGGCCGTGTGTCGGGCCCTTGGCACCGGGCCGTGGGTGGCCAACAGCGTGGCTCCCTGGATCACCCCGGCTACGGTTGCGCCGCTGATCTTTCTGACGGGTGCGGTTGTCGCCTTTTCAACCGGCTCATCGTGGGGCACCTTCGCCATCCTGTTCCCGATCGCCATTCCCATGGCTACCGCCGTAGACGCCTCCCTCGCTCTGACCACCGCCGCCGTCATGGGGGGCGGAGTTTTCGGAGATCACTGCTCTCCGATTTCGGACACCACGGTGATCTCCTCCCTCTCCGCGGGCGTCGATCATATCGAGCACGTGGTGACACAGATTCCCTACGCCCTGATTGGTGGCGTTTTCGCAACACTCCTCTACTTCCTTGCCGGCATGCTGCTCGGGTGATTGCCTTGAAGAGCGAAGGTGACATGACTGGCGCGACTGCGGATCTCGAAGCCGTAACCCTCGACAACGGGCTCGAGATCCTCGTGCGACCGATTCATACCGTGCCGCTGGTCTCGGTCTGGTGCTGGTATCACGTCGGCTCCAAGGATGAGGCGCCCGGCATCACCGGGGCTTCGCACTGGGTCGAACACATGAATTTCAAGGGTACGCGCGGCATCTCGCGCGAAGACCTGAAGGTATGGATCGAGCGAGCCGGCGGATTCTGGAACGGCTACACATGGGTCGACCAGACGACCTATTTTGAAACCCTGGCGGCCGATTCACTGGACCTGGCGCTCCACATCGAGTCGGAGCGAATGGCGGAGTGCTTGTACGATCCTGAGGAGCTTGAGTCGGAGCGCAGCGTCATCATTTCCGAGCTCCAGGGAAACGAGAACAACCCCGGATACCTTCTCGACGTCGAGGTTGGTGCCGCGGCGATTCGAGCCCACCCGTATCGATGGCCCACCATCGGTTGGCTCTCCGATCTGGAGAACATGACCCGCGAGGACCTGTTCGGTCACTATCGTAAGTACTACGTGCCGAACAACGCGACGCTGGTGATTGTCGGCGATGTGGACACCTCCGCGACGCTGCGCGCGGTCGAGAAACGGTTCGGTCAGATACCGGCCGGCGAACGACCTCGCCCCGTGCACACGCGAGAGTCGGTGCAAGAAGGCGAACGTCGGGTCGTGGTTGAGCGGCCAGGGACCACCAAGTACCTGCAAGTCGCGTTTCATGCGCCCGCCTTCAGAGACGATGACTTCGTGCCGCTCTGGGTGGCGGACGCGGTGTTGTCGGGGGGCAAGGGTGTCAACCTGTGGAGCGGAGGGCACGGCCGAAATGCGCGAACGACCTCTCCGCTGTACGGGTCGCTGGTCGAGCCTGAGCTGGTCAGTGTCGTGAGTAGTGCAGTGTTGCCTACCGAGGCCCCGTATCTGTACACGATTTCGGCCACGGTGCGAGAGGGGGTCGCGGAACAGGCGGTGGAAGAAGCTGTGTTCGGCACCCTGGCGAAGATGGCGGACGAGCCGCCTGATGACCGGGCGCTGCGCAAAGCCAAGAACCAGCTCTTGGCCGCATTGGCCTTCGATGACGAAGGAATTACCCAAGTCGCTCACCAGCTCGGCTATTTCAACACCATCGCTCGACACGAGCTCCTCGCGGAGCTCCCGGCACGCATCGAGGCGGTGACTGCAGATGATGTGCGCACCGTATCGGCGGCCAGATGGAAGCCGAGCGGTCGTACCGTGGGCTGGTTCCGCCCGCAGGAGATATCTTGAGCAGAGGCCATCATAAGGCTCGCCCGCGAGGGCCAGGAGTGACGATTCGGAGCGCGCTGCCAGGCGGCCGTGAGAGTTCGGCCGCGAGGTTTTCGCCGGATCGGTTCGTGCTCCCCAATGGCTTGGCTGTCCTGCACCAGTCCAATCCAACCTCGCCCGCTGTATCCATTAGCTTGCGAGTTGCTGCTGGAGCGTGCCTGGAGTCCCCGGAGACGACTGGCCTGGCCAACTTCTGCAGCGGCATGCTCAAGCGTGGAACCACGCGTCGGAGCAAACAGGAGATCGGGGAGGTTCTCGATTTCACCGGCAGTCACCTGGGATCGAGCGCCGGTCGTCACACGGCGGGCGTCGGTGCCAAGGCCCGGTCTGCCGACTTCGAGCAAATGATGGAGCTGGTGGCTGAGTGCGCCCTGACTCCCTCCTTCCCGGCGGCGGAGGTCGAGAGGATGCGCGGTGACCTCCTCACAGTGATTCGGGAGGATGAGGACGATACCCGCCAGGTATCGATGGACGGCCTACGGCGGCTCGTCTATGCGCCGGACCATCCCTATGCCTGGCGCCTGATCGGCAATGAAGAGACCGTCACCCGGCACCATCGCGATGATTTGGCAGAATTTCACGCACGGCACTTCCGTGCACACTCGTCAGTGCTGGTCATCGTCGGGGCAGTCGAGCGTGACCAGGTGATGTTGGCCTCCGAGCGGTGCTTCAACGATTGGCCGGCGGACGCAGATGAGGCCCCCGGGCAAGCCGCGGGTCCGTTTGCTGCGCTACAGGAGGTCCCAGCTGCCAGCCCGCCACCTAACACCGTGCGCGACGTGTCGATCATGCCCGCAAAGGCGCAAGCCGACATCGCTCTGGGCCATCCGGGCATCCGGCGAGCCGATGCCGACTACTATGCTGTTGCGGTGATGAACATGATCCTCGGCCGGTTCGCCATGGGTGGCCGACTCGGACACAGTGTGCGCGAAGAACAGGGCATGGCCTACTACACATTCTCGACCTTCGATGCCAGCTTCGGGCCCGGTCCTTTTGTGGTACGTGCGGGTGTGCACCCAGACAATGTCGACGCGGCTGTCGACAGTATCAAGGTCGAGCTGGAGCGCATCAGGACCGCCGCGGTCCGGGAGGAAGAGCTGGAAAATGCCACCTCGGCGCTGATTCACTCGCTGCCACGAGCACTCGAGACCAACGAGGGGCTTGCAACAACCCTCCATACGATCGAGCAGTTTGACCTCGGGCTGGACTACCTTGAAAAATACCCTCGGTTGATCGGCGCGATCACCGTCGACGACGTGCTGGCGGCGGCCCGCAATCACATCCACCCTGGGCGGTTGGGTGTGTCGATCGCCGGCCCCTACAGCGAACACGCATAGGTTTGTCCCTGCGGGCCGGGTATGGAGGCGAGCGAACATGGCAGTAGATCGTGAGGTACTCGTTGCAGCGCTAGATCAGTATCTCGATTTGGGGGCTGTGGTTGACGATTCTCTGAACGGCCTGCAAGTCGAAGGGGCAGCTTCGATAGAGCGGATCGCAGTGGCTGTCGACGCCGCCGAAGCGACGATCACAGGTGCGATCGAGGCAGGGTGCCAGCTTCTTCTGGTGCACCATGGTCTCTTCTGGAGCTCGCCAGTTCGGCTCGTTGGACCCATGGCGACCCGCATGAGGGCCTGCTTCAGATCCGATCTGTCGGTCTATGCGGCACACTTGCCGCTCGACCGCCATTCTGAGGTGGGTAACAACGTGGTGCTGGCGGGCAAGCTCGGTGGCACCGTGGATGCTCCGTTCGGCGAGTATGGTGGGGCCAGCCTGGGAGTGCTTGCGTCCCTCGACGTGCCCGTCGATGTCGGGGCTGTTGCCGGACGGCTTGTGGCGCTTGGCTGCGAGGACCCGCTCATCTGGTCATTTGGCCCGGAGGCGATCAGCAGAGTGGCGGTGGTTTCCGGCGCGGCGTGTTTTCTCATGGAGGACGCCGCGGCGGCAGGGGCCGATTGCTTCGTGACGGGGGAGCCGCGGCATTCCCAGTACCACCTGGCCCGCGAGATCGGTATTCACTGCGTGTTTGGTGGCCACTACATCACCGAGACGGTGGGGGTCCGAGCATTGGGCGAGTGGGTGGCGGAGCGCTACGATGTCGAGATCGTCTGGATCGACCATCCGACCGGCATCTGAGATCATTCGATCTGTTGTCTCCCAGCGGAGATTGCGCCGCTGGGCCGGCTGAGATCAATGGGTCGAACGGACAGTCGAACGGGACAGGGGATATCGCGATGGCCTACACGCTCAGGCTATTGGAAACGCACGACGAGTATCACGAGTGTGAAGATGTTCAAAAGGAGGCTTGGGGATTCTGCGGAGACCTGGACATCATCCCGCTGACCTTGCTGGTCACGACCCAGCTCCACGACGGGCTGGTGCTCGGTGCCTTCGACGAGGATGGAGTGATGCAGGGCTTCTGCTACGGCATTCTTGGCCGCGAACATGGACGGCTTTCACACGCGTCACACATGCTCGCCGTGCGCAGGGCAGCTCGCAGCGTCGGGCTCGGTGCCCTGCTGAAGTGGGGGCAGCGTGAAGAGATTCTGGCACGCGGCATCGATCTCATGGTCTGGACCTTTGACCCCCTCGAATCACTCAACGCCTGCTTGAACTTCCACAACCTCGGCGGCCTTTCCGACGAGTACATCCTCGACCTCTACGGCGAAACGACCAGCCCACTGCATGCCGGGATGCCGACCGATCGCTTGCACCTGAAATGGTATTTGAGCTCACCAAGAGTTGCGGCGCATGCTGACGGCGATCGCGGGCGCATCTCCGCAGCGCTCA
>CALAKE010000159.1 GCA_937922775.1 uncultured bacterium
ACAGCGCGGCTTGCGCGTCGTCGAGGTGCCGGTACGATACCGGCGGAGGATCGGCCAATCGAAGATCAGCGGTACTCTCAAGGGCACGCTGCTCGCAGGGCATGGCATCATCTTTACCATCCTCTCCCTGCGTTTCTTCCCGGCCCGGCATGGCGAGCGCCTGCCGGTTTCCCAGAATGCGAAAGAACGATGAATCGTCTCGAGATCTACAGCCAGCTCGCTCTGCCGGCCGACAGCCGGATCCTCTACTACGTCATTGACGGTCTCGGCGGATTGCCTGTCACGCCGGGAGGCCCCACCGAGTTGGAGACCGCTGATACACCGACGCTCGACCGGCTGGCACGAGCGGGATCTACCGGATTGATCACTCCGATTCTCCCCGGAGTGGCGCCGGGAAGTGGGCCGGCGCACCTGGCGCTTTTCGGCTATGACCCGGTGGAGACGTTGGTCGGTCGTGGCGTGCTGGCGGCGCTGGGCATCGGTTTCGATCTGCGTCCCGGGGACGTGGCAGCGCGCATCAACTTCTGCACCATCGACGCCGATGGGAATGTCGCGGACCGGCGGGCGGGGCGCATCGACACGCCCGTGGGTGCCCCGCTGGCCGAACGACTGGACGCGATCGAGTTGGATGGGGATGTGGAATGCTTCGTGTGCCACGTCAAGCAATACCGGGCCTGCGTGGTGCTACGCGGCGCAGGTCTCGATGGCAGGATCGCCGACACCGACCCCCAGGCCACGGGGGTACCACCCAAACACCCCGTGCCGCGTCACGCCGATGCCGAGGCGACCGCCGCCCTCGCAGCACAGTTCATCGCCAAGGCCGGCGAGTTGCTCGCCGACCAGGAGCAGGCCAGCGGCGTGCTCTTGCGAGGCTTCGACACCTACAGGCCCCTGCCCAGCATGGTCGATCTGTACAGCCTGAGACCGGCGGCGGTGGCCGCCTACCCGATGTACCGCGGTGTGGCACGAGCCGTCGGTATGCACGTTTTCGAGGCGGCCGATGGCATCGACGGTCTGGCACAGGCCACTCGAGACGCCGTCTCCGAGCACGATTTTGTCTATGTCCACTACAAGACCACGGACAGTCGTGGTGAAGATGGCGACTTCGATGCCAAGGTGAAAGAGATCGAGAACGCCGACCGCGTTGCCGATCGACTCCTGGAGAATGATTTCGACGTCGTGATGGTGACCGGCGATCACTCCACCCCGGCGGCGATGGCGAGCCATAGCTGGCACCCGGTGCCGGTTCTGATCTCCGGCGGGCCCTGCCGCGCCGATGCCGGTGGTGGTGGCTTCGGCGAGACGGCCTGTTTACAGGGCGCGCTCGGCACGTTGTCCAGCGTCGATCTCTTGCCGCTGGTGCTCGCCCAGGCGGGTCGCATAGGCAAGTTCGGAGCCTAGCCGGGATCCCTTGCAGATCGCGGCTGCGCGACCGTCACCCGGGCCGATCGTTGGAGAGCATGGCCCGGGCCCGGCGCAGATCGCCGGGCGAGTTCACGTTCTGCAGCATCCGATCTGGCTCTCCGAACGCACGCAAGGCCGCCCCGCGCAGCGGCCATGTCGCAATGGAATCGAGAAGGCCGCTCAGGTCGATTTGCCGCGCGTCGAGTCGGGTGGTGAGGAGATGCAGGACGTCCGGAGAGTAAGCGCCGCAGAGCGGGTGCCAGCGCCCGCCCCACAGGGGAACCGCGGCCAGCGCTCCGTGGCGCACGGCACGGTGCGCGGCGCGCAGGAGACCAGGCGGAACGAACGGCGTATCGACGGCACAGACGATCACGGTTGATGCGGCGTTGATGAGGGCCGTTTCCAACCCCGCCGCCGGGCCCGCATCGGGTCTGCGATCTGCCCACACACGCCAGCCAAGACCAGGAATTGGTTCGCCGCCGACCTGCACGATCTGCTCACTCACTCGTGCCAGAGAGGCCGCGGCCCAGGAGGCCAACGGCCGGGCGCCGAGCTCCATCTCCGCCTTGGGTTGGCCCATGCGCCGGCTCGAGCCTCCGGCGAGGAGAGCACCTGTGGGAGCGGCAGTCACTGTGCTGTTTTCAGGCCGTGCCCGGTCGTCACGACGGCGTCATCCTTCCTTCCGCCACCGATTCGGTGTCCGGCCAATGCGACCGCGCCGGTTGGCTCGACCCATATGCCTGCCGCCGAAAGCTGTTGCAGGGCATCGCGGATGTCGTCGTCATCGACCGTGAGAATCTCGCCTCCGGACGCACGAACAGCCTCGAGAACCTCAGTTCCACGAACGGGGTCGGGGATCATGATTCCGTCGGACAGAGGCGGCACGGTCATCTGTACGGGTTGTCGATGTCCATCACCATCTCCCCTCGGAATTGCCTGTTCTTCGGGTCCGGCGGCCTGGGATCGCCAAGCCTTCGCGAGAGGCGCCACCGAGCGATGCTGGACCGCGACGATCGCCGGCGTTTGTTGCCCCGGCAGACCCTGAGAGATCTGACGGAATCCCCGGCTCAAGCCCAAAGCCAACGAACCCTGGCCCGCCGGCACGTACACGCGTTTCGGGAACTGGCCCCCGAGGCGTTCCCACCATTCGAAGGCCATGGTCTTGGTGCCCTCCACGAACAGCGGGTTCCAGGCATGACTGCAGTAGGTGCCGCTGCTATCACGATGTGCCGCCTCGGTAGCGCGTGGTCGAGGGCCCGGCACGGGCCTGACCTCAGCGCCAAAGGCAGCGAGTTGTCGCAACTTGCCGGCGGGCGTCGAGGCCGGCACGTAGATACGGCAGGGAAGGCCGGCGGCCGCGGCATACGCGGCAACAGCCGCGCCCGCGTTACCCGAGGAGTCCTCGATCAACGGGGTCGTCGCAGCCCGCCGAGCCCATGCGACCATGAGTGCGACACCGCGTGCCTTGAAGGATGCCGTTGGCTCGAGATGGGCGCAGGCGACCCAAGGTCCGTCGGGAAGACGAACCCAGGGTGAGTGGCCCTCCCCGAGAGTGAGCTCGGGAATATCCGGAGGCAAATCGAGCTGCGCGCGGTAGCGCCAGATGCCCGGGGCCTTGGGCTCGATGGAGGCAGGGTCGAAGGGAGGTGCCGGGGCCAGCTCCCAGGGCTTGCCGCAAGCGCAGCGCCATGCCTCGGCGCTGAGCAACGGCGATGTCCTCCCACAGGAATTACAGATGAACTCGGTTCTCATACAGCCCAGACTACCCAACCGGAGGCCGGACTCCTATAGTTTCGACGATATGTTGCGCAAACCGAGGTTGTTTACGGCAGGCCCGACTCCAGTTCATCCTGAGGCTTCTCGTGCCCTGGTGGGGCCACATCCCTACCATCGCACGCCCGAGTTTTCGGCCTGCTTCGATCGGGTCCAGGCCGGCCTCCGCGCCGCATTTCGGACGGATGGTCCCGTGGCCGTCATCGCGGCTTCCGGCACGGGCGGGATGGAGGCGGCTTTCGCCAACCTCTTCGGTGCCAAAGACAGGGTTGCGGTCATCGAAGGCGGCAAGTTCGGCGAACGGTGGACCCAGATCGCCACTGCCTACGGCGTACCCACCGCGGTTCTGACGCTAGATGCCGGAGAGCCTGTCGCACCGGCAGTCGTTGCCGAATTCGTTGTTGCCCATCAGCCACTCACGGGGCTCCTGTTCAGCGCCAGCGAAACGTCGACGGCCACCGCGTTCGATGTGGAAGGCATAGCGCGGGCGGTGCGCGAGGTTTCTGCCGACATTGCACTTGTCGTCGATGGGATCACGGCGGTCGGAGCCCTGCCGATCGAGACTGACGCCTGGCAGCTCGACGCCGTCGTTGGTGGCGCACAAAAGGGTTTGATGATGCCCCCGGGCCTGGCGTTCGTGGCCTGCTCCCCGCGCGGCTGGGAGAGGGTTCGGGCCGAGCGCTCCACTCCGCGCTACTACTTCGACCTGTGTCGATATGCTGACTCGGCACTGAAGGCCCAGACACCATTCACACCGGCGATCGGCCTGGTACAGGCGCTCGACGCAGCCCTCGGCGCCATCGATGAGGCGGGCGGCATCGGTTCCATGGAGGACAACGCCGACCGGCTCGCCACGGCCACCCGTGCGGCCGCGGATGCGCTGGGGCTGGAGCTGTTGTCGACCGCGACGCCGAGCCCTGCCGTGACCGCAATCCGAGCGCCCGAGCCGGGCTCCGCACCGCAGATCGTGGCTCGGCTCCGAGATGGGCACGCGGCGCAGGTTTCAGGAGGGCAGGGGGATCTGAAGCCTGACATCTTCCGTATAGGGCATATCGGATATGTCGATGACATCGACCTGCTCGGGCTACTCGGTGTTCTCGAGCCGGTACTTCACCAAATGGGCCACTCGGTAGAGCTCGGCAGCGGGGTGGCCGCCGCTTCCGCCGCGCTCGTTCAGCACCGGGCCTCCAGCCGCGGTACTGGGGAGTAGTGGAACCGGTGCTGACGGCGAATCACGAGAGCGATGGGGCGGGCATGCTCGTTTTGGTTTGCGGCCGGCTTGCGGGCCGTGGCCTGGAGATTCTGCGCGAGGTGGGTTGCGACATCGACCACCAGCCGAATCGTGGTGCGGGATCCCTCGCCGACGTCATCGGGCCTTTCCATGGGGTCATCATTCATACCTCCCAAATCGTCGATCGCGCGGCATTGGAGGCAGCGCGCAAACTCAGGGTTGTGGGGCGGGCCGGTGCCGGCGTTGACAACATCGACATCGAAGCTGCGTCGAAGGCGGGCGTCCTCGTGTTCAACTCGGCGGGAGCCAACGCAGTTAGCGCCGCGGAGCATACGCTCGGTCTCATGTTGGCCCTCGCACGTCATATCCCCGCCGCTGCTGCCACGCTCGAGCTCGGAATCTGGGACCGCAAGCCCTACCTGGGCGTCGAGCTGCAAGACAAGGTACTGGGTGTCGTCGGATTAGGAAGAATCGGCCGGCAGGTGGCGCGACGGGCTCGCGCTTTCGGCATGCAGGTCCAAGCTGCCGATCCCTTCATCGATTCGTCTACGGTGACCGGTCTCGGCCTCGAGCTACGCACCTTGGGAGACCTCTTGGGCGCCGCCGATTGGGTCACCCTTCACTTGCCGCTCGACGTATCCACTCGACACCTTATCGACCGCGGTGCGCTGGCACTCATGAAGCCGGGCTCTCGCCTCATCAACTGCGCGCGCGGCGGCCTGGTCGATGACGCCGCGCTCCTGGAGGCACTCCAGTCAGGTCATCTCGCGGGGGCGGCCTGCGATGTTTTCGAGAATGAACCCGAGCCTGACCGGGAGTTACTCAGCCACCCGAGATTTCTCGGCACGCCGCACCTCGGTGGGGCGACGGCAGAGGCACACCGTCGGGTCGACGAAGATATCGCACAGCAAGTGGCTACCTATCTAGCTGGGGGAGAGTCTGGACGGGCCGTGAACAAGCCCTGCTGACGGGTGCCACCCAACGCCGCCCACTGCTCATCTGAGTTGCCTGGAGCGTCCGCCGGCGCCGCCGATTTCTTGACCCCCCTAGGGGCCCATGTTAGCTTCGATTTTTGGTCTTTTGGCCCACTGATCAGCATCTTTCCAGCCTCGGATTTGGTCACTCGGCTGCCCATTGAGAAGCGCCGGATCACGTTCTGAACCTTGAATCCCGGACCCCTGCCGACCTGATCGAGAATGCTCCCGAGCGCACGAGTATGGCCATGACCACGACTTACGATCTAGGGCGCCCATGGAGGGTGCGACGAGGTTGAAGTGCTCAGAGTTCGGCGAGGATTTCGTCGACAACATGGAGGGATGACCGACATGATCCGCAAGAAAGTGACCGTCGTAGGTGCAGGCTTTGTGGGTGCCAGCACTGCCATGGCGCTCGCCCAGCAGAACCTAACTGACGTCGTCCTCACCGACATCATCGAGGGAATGCCACAGGGCAAGGCTCTCGATATCCGCGAAGCGGGGCCGTTGATCGGCTCCGACGCCGAGGTCATCGGCACGAATAACTACGTCGACACGCAGGGCTCGGACATCGTCGTGATTACGGCCGGTTTGCCGCGCAAGCCTGGCATGTCGCGCGATGACCTGCTGAACACGAACGCCAAGATCGTCGGAGGCGTGACGGATGAGATCTTCAAGCACTCTCCCGACGCCATCTTCATCAACGTCACCAATCCGCTCGATGCGATGGCGCAGATCATCTTCAGCAAGACGAAGCTGCCCCGGAGCCGGGTCATGGGGATGGCCGGTTGCCTCGACTCCACTCGCATGCGGACCTTCATCTCGATGGAGCTCGGGATCTCGGTCGAGAATATCCACGCTTTCGTCCTCGGTGGTCACGGCGACACCATGGTGCCGCTGCCACGTTACGCCACGGTTTCGGGCGTGCCGATTACCGAGCTCATGAGCGAAGAGCAGATCAACCGAATCTCCGATCGGACACGCAAGGGCGGTGGCGAGATCGTCAAGCTGCTCGGCACAGGCAGCGCCTTCTACGCTCCGGCCGCTTCCGTTTGCGAGATGGTCGAGGCGATTCTGCTCGACAAGAAGAAGATCTTGCCCTGCTGCGTGCACCTCGAGGGCGAGTACGGCGTCGACGGCCTCTTTGTTGGCGTTCCGGTCATCCTCGGGGCCGGTGGCATGGAGAAGGTTTGGGAGCTCAACCTCACGGATAGCGAGCAGGCGGAGCTCAAGGCATCCGCCGACGCAGTTCAGGAACTGGTCGACATTCTCGGCATCTGATTCGGAGACACGACACCACCATGGCAATTGAACGAACTCTCGGCATGATCAAGCCTGACGCGGTCAGTCGGGGCCTGATCGGCAAAATCGTAGGCCGCTACGAAGAAGAAGGCTTCACGATCCTGGGAATGCGGGTCCTGCGCCTGTCCAAACGACAGGCGGAGGCCTTCTACGCCGTCCATAGCGAGCGCCCGTTTTACGGCAGCCTCACCGACATGATGTCGTCAGGGCCGATCGTGGCATTGGCGCTGGAGCGCGAGGACGCCATCGCCGGCCTGCGGGCCGTGATGGGAGCGACCAATCCCGAGGAAGCTGCCGAGGGCACCATCCGGGCCATGCATGCTCTCGATATCGAGCGCAACAGCGTGCACGGGAGTGACGCGCCGGAGACGGCCGCGGTGGAGTTGCGATTCTTCTTCAGAGAATCCGAGTTCATCTAGCCCCCTGCCGTAGCTAGGGTAGCGGGCTAGATCTCGTATCAGAGAAGCAGGCATTTGTGGTCAACACAGATGCCTGCTTTCTTCTTTTCGGATCGATCGGGACAAGCCCGCGACTACCTCAGGGGCCCGGGCGTCAGAAGGGCCAGAGGCCAGACCAGCTCGACGGCATGCTCTTGATCACATCGAAGGTGATCACCACCAGCATCAGCGTCATCAGCAGGATCATTCCGACCTGCAGCATGCGTTCCTTCACCCTCATGCTGAGGTCGCGACGGATCAGCCCCTCGAACAAGATGATGGCGATGTGACCGCCATCGAGCACGGGGATCGGTAGCAGATTCAGCAGGCCGAGCTGCAGACTGACGATCGCCATGAATGACAGCAGAACTCGCGGGTCACCGGTGCGCGCGGCTCCCCCCGAATACCTGGCGATCTCGATCGGCCCGGAGAGCGTCTTCACCGACATCCTACCGGTGAAGATGCGGCCGAGGATCTCACCGACGAGCGACACCTGCCGCTTCATCTCCGAAAGCGATCGACCGACAGCTCCAAAGAAAGAGTAGTGATGCCGTGTCGTCTCGATCGCACGCCAGATGCCGAGATATCCGTAACCGCCTTGCTCTTCCGGCAGGCGGGCTGGTGTAAGGGTCATCTCGATGATCTGCCCGTTACGCTGGATTTCAATCGTCGTGGGCATTTCCGGTCGAGCGCGAATGATCTGCTGTACTTGGGAGTAATCCCCGACCTCTTGCCC